>NZ_JBQCXF010000003.1:0-52035 GCF_051956635.1 Neisseria sp. P0022.S010
GTCACGACTTGCCTTGGCAGGTCAAAGACCCTTATTCCGTCTGGCTTTCAGAAATCATGCTCCAACAAACGCAGGTTGCTACCGTATTGGACTACTATCCGCGTTTCTTAGCCAAATTCCCAACCGTACAATCGCTTGCCGCCGCACCGCAAGACGAGGTTTTATCCTTGTGGGCAGGCTTGGGCTATTACAGCCGCGCACGCAACCTGCACAAAGCCGCGCAACAAGTCGTCGGACAATTCGGCGGCATCTTTCCTTCCGAACGCAAAGACTTGGAAACGCTCTGCGGCGTAGGCAGAAGTACCGCCGCCGCCATTTCTGCCTTTGCTTTCAACCGACGAGAAACCATCTTGGACGGCAACGTCAAACGCGTTCTCTGCCGTGTCTTTGCCCAAGACGGCAATCCGCAAGACAAAAAATTTGAAAACTCGCTCTGGACACTTGCCGAAAGCCTGCTGCCGTCTAAAAACACCGATATGCCTGCCTATACACAAGGGCTGATGGATTTGGGCGCAACCGTCTGCAAACGGACAAAACCTTTTTGCCATCAATGCCCTATGGCAGACATCTGCGAAGCAAGAAAACAAAACCGCATTGACGAACTGCCCCGCAAAAAAACTGCTCCCGAAGTGCAAACCCTACCGCTTTATTGGCTGATTATTTATAACACTGACGGCGCATTATTGCTTGAAAAACGCCCTGCCAAAGGTATTTGGGGCGGTCTGTATTGCGTACCCTGTTTTGAAAAATTAGACGATTTGTATGCTTACGCCGAACGCTTCGGCATTGTTTCAGACGGCCTTGAAGAACAAACCACGTTTACCCACCGCCTGACCCACCGCTTATTGATGATTACCCCTTTTCAGACGCAACAAAGGCCGTCTGAACATCTTTCAGACGGCCTTTGGGTATCAGCGGAACATTTGGAGGATTATGGTTTGCCCAAACCTTTAATCAAATATTTGGCTAAAGGCTAAACCACCCTATTCCACAATCTCTTTAAATACAACTTCTTTCCCGCCGCGAATCAATACGGCAAAACCATCGCCAATCTGCCAACGCGAGCTTGGATTGGCGTACTCTACTCCCTGACTGCGCAAGCGGACTTGAACCAGTTTCTCAACCGTATTGCCTTCATGCAGCTCAACCATCATCGGGCTGTGGCTGTTGATATAAATTGCGGTAATCGTCCGACCTTGTGCGGATTGATAACGGACAGAATACGTCTGCGCCTGTGCAATGACCGGTAACGGCGCATCAGGGCGCACGGCCTTATACGAGCCGCACGCAGCGCACAAACTCAGGCACAAGGCGCAGATGATTTTGTTCAACATAGGCATAGATCAGTAATGGTGATGCGGAATCTCGCCATCAAGCCGGTAGTAAGTGCTGCAATACGGGCATTCAATCTCGCTGTTGGACTGAATCGGCAAGAACACGCGCGGATGGCCGTTCCATGTTTCATGATTAGGGCCGGAGCAATGCAGCGGCAAATCCTGCGGCTTGATGACTACAACGTTTTTTTCAGATTGTGTACTCATGGTTTGGTTCCTCACTATGTTTTCTTATCTTCTAATATTGTAAAGCAAAACGGCCGCTAGGTTCAGACTGAAAACATTATATAATCACTTTTTTCAGACGGCCTTTGATGATGACCACCCTGCTTAGCATTCAAGATTTCGACACTTCCGATTCCGCTTCATTTCTTTATACACTCAGCGCAGCCTATTTGGACCACACCGAACAGGCAGGCGACGAGGAAATGTCCGGCCTCAATGACGAACAGCATACATTAACCGCGCTCTGCTATCTCGACAGCCAAGTTCAAGAAGGCGGCTTCGTACAGCTTATCGCTTCAGGATACGGAGAATACATCTTCTGCAACCCGGTTGCCGACAGCCTGCGCCGCTGGCGCATCAAACCGATACCGAAAATCCTAGACAAAGCCAAAGCACTGTACGAAAAACACGGCGAAGCTATTGAAAAAATGGCAGACGAACAAAGGGATTTCGACGAAATCCGCAAAGCTTTTCCCGATTTTGAAGAACTTGATGGCGATTATTATGACGTTGCCGACGAAGACTTGGAAACCGCAGCAGCCTACGTTCAGGCAAATTGGGATAAATTTGCAAAACTGTCAGACTGAAACCTAAAACTTTGCCGGTTTGAATCATCCGTTCAAACCGGCAAAATTATAAGTGCATCACATTAACGTTTGTTTTTCTGATAAATCGGCATTACTTCAGGCAACATTTTGCGGATTGCATTGATACGCGCCTGATTAGTCGGGTGGGTCGACAAAATAGACAATGAGCTGCCGCCCTGTACTTTGTTCATTTTTTCCCACACGCTTACCGCAGCCTCAGGGTTGTAGCCTGCTTCAGCCATCAAACGCACACCGCCGGCATCCGCTTCGCTTTCCTGATGACGCGAGAACGGTTTGGTTGCCAACAAATCTGCACCCAAGCCGACCAAATCGCCATCCACACCGGTTGAGCTGGCCAAAATCGAACCGCCCAAGCCGGTCAATACTTGTCCGCCCAAAGCTTTTTTGCTGTGTTCTAATAAAGCATGGGTCATTTCATGGCCGACAACGGCAGCAATTTCATCATCCGTCAGCTTCAATTTTTCTACGATACCGGTGTACACAGCCATTTTACCGCCCGGCATCGCCCAAGCGTTCATTTCATTGCTGCGGATAACGTTCATCTGCCAATTGAAAGGCACACCGGTTTTGTTGGCACGTTCAGCATGAGGACGCAGGCGCGCAAACACGCGTTGAACGCGTTGAGCAGTTGGCGATGAAACATCCAAGGCTTTTTGACCACGCGCTTTTTGAATGACTTGTGAGTAACTTTTAGCTGCGTCTTCATTTAAAGTCGCGGTATCGTAGCCAACCATATCCGCTACGGAAGTACAGCCGGTCAACGCCAAAATCACGCCCATGCCGGCCCAATATTTTTTATTCCATTTTTTCAACATGTTTTCTCTCTGTGTTTTAAAATTAATGTAACGACATTGTAACCAAATTTAATACATTTGACACAAAAGGCCGTCTGAACGGTTTCAGACGGCCTTTAAGCGTAATATTTAAGAACGGCGCTGCAACATCCAAGACTCAATCTTACGCGCATCATTTACGCGGGTTGTAGAAGACGGAGAGTTGAGCAATACGATGGTAATCGGCTGATTCTGTACATTGGCCTTAACTACCATAGAACGTCCGGCTTCACGGATATAGCCGGTTTTCTGCAATTCGATATTCCAGCTGCCCTCACGCACCAAGGCGTTGGAGTTTTTATAGTTTTGGCGGCCATTTGCCGTCAACACCGAGCCGTAATTTGAAGTCGAATTTTTACGGATCAGCGGATATTTGCTGGCTGCCGCAACCATACGGTTCAAATCGCGTGCAGTGGAAACATTTTGGAAATTCAAACCGGTAGGCTCATAGAAACGGCTGCTGGTCATACCCAGGCTTTGCGCTTTGGCATTCATGGCCGCAACAAACGCACTCATACCGCCCGGATAGGTACGGCCCAATGCATGAGTGGCACGGTTTTCACTGCTCATCAGGCTCAGGTGCAACAGTTCGCCGCGTGTCAGTGTCGTGCCGATGCTCAAACGGCTGCCCGTACCTTTCAGACGGTCGATTTCAGCCTCGGTAATCGTGATAGGCTCGTTCATATCCAGATGCGCATCCAAAACCACCATCGCACTCATCAATTTGGAAATAGAGGCAATCGGCATGACACGATCAGGGTTTTTCTGATACAGCACTTCACCGGTTTTATTATTGAAAATCAAAGCCGATTGCGAAGACAGCAGAGGACCTGCCAAAGCGGCTTGAGCTTCGACTTGGTCGGCATGACTCAACGCAAAAGCTTCCATCGGGTCATTTTGCACTGGGAAATTTTGCTCCAAAAATTGTCCCAATACATCCATATCATCGGCAACGGCAGGCGCAGAAGCAAAGGCCAATGCCACACCTGTCCATACCATTCCTAAAGTTTTATAGAATTTCATATCTGCCAATTCAAAAAAATACATTTAATTCAACATTCTGTTAAATTTTTCGGCAATTGTAAAGCGAGTTGAGAAAACTTTGCGTTTGTTTGCGAGATATTCAAATCCAGTGCCCTCATCTGTTTCTCAGACGATACGGCGCGATACCTGCTCTGATTTGAAAAAACACAAGATAGTCATTATACTTAGGCACCTTTGTCAGAGGCATTCCCTCAATCCGGCAATACGCCCGAAATATCTGTTTCACCTTTACAACACAGCCTCCATACAACCATACGAAGAAATTATTATGTCTGAAGAAAAACGCACCTGTTCATTCTGCGGAAAGTCTGAAAACGACGTTAAAAATCTGATTGAAGGCGAACACGCCTTCATCTGCAACGAATGCGTGGAAACTTGCGGCCTGATGCTGCAAGACAACGAGTCCGGCGAGATTGAAAACGAATTTGCCAAAGTAAAAGAAGAAAATGCCGAGAAAAAACTGCCTACCCCTGCCGAAATCGTTGCCAACCTCAACGACCACGTTATCGGCCAGGAACACGCAAAAAAAGCGTTGGCAGTATCGGTTTACAACCACTACAAACGCCTGCGCCATCCAAAAGCAGACGGCAAGGTTGAATTGTCCAAATCCAACATCCTGCTTATCGGCCCTACCGGCTCAGGTAAAACCCTGTTGGCGCAATCTTTGGCGCGCAAACTAGACGTCCCTTTTGTCATGGCAGATGCCACAACTTTGACCGAAGCCGGTTATGTCGGTGAAGACGTCGAGCAAATCATCACCAAACTTTTGGGCAAATGTGATTTTGACGTTGAGAAAGCCCAGCGCGGCATCGTCTATATCGATGAAATCGATAAAATCTCACGCAAAAGCGACAATCCGTCCATCACGCGCGACGTATCCGGCGAAGGCGTGCAACAAGCCTTGCTGAAACTGATTGAAGGCACTGTAGCCAGCGTTCCTCCTCAAGGCGGCCGCAAACATCCGAACCAAGAATTCATCAATGTTGATACCACCAACATCCTCTTTATCTGCGGCGGCGCATTTGCCGGCTTGGAAAAAGTCATCCGCCAACGTACTGAAAAAGGCGGTATCGGCTTTGGTGCGGCGGTACACAGCAAAGATGAAAACGCCGATATTTCAGCCCTGTTTGAAACCGTCGAGCCTGAAGACTTGATTAAATTCGGTTTGATTCCCGAGTTGATCGGCCGTCTGCCCGTGATTGCCACATTAGCGGAATTGGACGAAGATGCTTTGGTCAATATCTTGACCGAACCGAAAAACGCCTTGGTCAAACAATATCAAACCTTGTTTGAAATGGAAGATGTCAGCCTTGAGTTTGAAGAAGACGCTTTGCGCAGCATCGCCAAACTGGCAATGGAACGCAAAACCGGTGCGCGCGGCCTGCGCTCTATCGTCGAACGCTGCCTCTTGGACACCATGTATGCCCTGCCAGATTTGAAAGACGTCGCCAAAGTCGTCATCAATAAAGAAGTGGTGGAAAAAGGCGATCAGCCAAAACTTTTCCGAAAAGACGGCAGCGAATACAAACAGTAAAACTGATTCTTTGAGGAAAAAGACGTGTAACCGTACACGTCTTTTTTTGAATTAAACCATGTTACCGAACAATTCCATATACGAAACAAAGGCCGTCTGAAACATATTCAGACGGCCTTTGTCTTCAAGTTGCTCTACAGCCTGCTTTCATCCGGAGTATTGATGAGCGAGACTGCCTTGAATTTTATGAAGCTTATTTTTTCACTTTTTTAGCAGCTTTTTTTGCAGGAGCGGCTTTAGCAGCAGGCTCGGATGCGGCAGCTTCAGGAGCAACAGCCTCAGGCGCTGCTACCGGTTCAGAGGCAGCAGTCTCGGAAGCAGCTGATTCAGCGGTACGTTGATAGCCTTTGTCTTTCATGCAGGCATCAAACACAGCGCGGTCAGCATTTTCACCAGATGCCTGTTGGCATTGGGTCATTGCTTCTTCAACAGTGACGCGTGGCGCTGCCGCTTCTTCAGCAGGTTTGGAAGAAGAACAAGCTGCCAACATCAGGCTACCGGTTGCAAGAGCGATCAATAAAGTTTTCATAATTGTATATTCCTAAATTTTAATTTTATGGTTTACCGTTAAACGGGAGATACAGGCTGTCAACCAGCCCTGCACCTCAATATTGAGTACCCAATTCCAATTTAGTTTCATTTTAGCCTGTAAGTTTTTGATAAATTAATCCTATTGACGTTAAGACAAATGCTTAATACTCAATAAACTCAAAACCTTGCCGATCAATTTATTTTTCTTCTCTTAGACTCTAAAATATCAAAATCAGGCCAATCAAAGCTGTCGCCATCATTTGGGGAGTCCTTCGTTTTATGGCATAATGGACTACTTGACGGATTTTCCGTACCCCATTTTTTTCAAACCGCAGAATCGACACCATACTGCGGTTTGTCCATTTCAGAATCAGATTTTTTCAGACGGCCTTATTATGCAAGAGGCCGTCTGAACAGAAAGCCGCTATTATGAATCCTTTCTCTTCACTCGGTTTAGGCAGCGAATTGGTCTCTGCCCTGACTGATCAGGGTTATGAAAACCCGACGCCCATCCAAGCCGCAGCCATTCCTAAGGCGTTGGCCGGACACGACCTTTTAGCCGCCGCCCAAACCGGCACAGGAAAAACCGCCGCCTTTATGCTGCCCAGCCTCGAACGCCTGAAACGCTATGCCACATCCAGCACTTCCCCGGCCATGCACCCCGTCCGCATGCTGGTATTGACCCCGACCCGCGAACTGGCCGATCAAATCGACCAAAACGTACAGGCATACATTAAAAACCTTCCTTTGCGCCACACCGTCCTCTTCGGCGGCGTCAATATGGACAAACAAACTGCCGACTTGCGCGCCGGTTGCGAAATCGTTGTTGCTACGGTTGGCCGACTGCTCGACCACGTCAAACAAAAAAACATCAATTTAAACAAAGTTGAAATCGTCGTACTCGACGAAGCCGACCGTATGCTGGATATGGGTTTCATCGACGATATCCGCAAAATCATGCAGATGTTGCCCAAACAGCGACAAACCCTGCTTTTCTCCGCCACTTTCTCACCGCCTATCCGCAAGCTTGCACAAGATTTTATGCACACGCCTGAAATGGTCGAGGTGGCTGCGCAAAACACCACCAACGCCAATGTCGAGCAACACATCATTGCCGTTGATGCACTTAAAAAACGCAACCTGCTCGAACGCCTGATTGTTGATTTGCATATGAATCAAGTTATTGTTTTCTGCAAAACCAAACAAAGCGTCGATCAAGTTACCCGCGACCTCGTCCGCCGCCATATCGCCGCGCAATCCATCCACGGCGACAAATCCCAACAAAGCCGACTGGAAACCCTCAATGCCTTTAAAGAAGGCACATTACGCGTTTTAGTTGCCACTGACGTTGCCGCGCGCGGCCTGGATATTGCCGAGTTGCCTTTCGTCATCAACTACGAGTTGCCGACCCAACCCGAAGACTACGTCCACCGCATCGGCCGTACCGGCCGGGCTGGTGCTGACGGCGTTGCCATTTCCTTGATGGATAAAACCGAACAAAAAATGTTTGAAGCCATTAAAGAGCTGACCGGCAGCGATTTGAAAGTAGAACGCATCGAAGGCTTCGAGCCGCATTGGTGGGGCAACGGCAACCAAGATGAAACTGAAACACACCAGAATCAACACAACGACAGCCGCTCCCGCCGTGATGACAGAAACAAACGCAGCGAATATGCGAGCAAGTCGGACAAAAACTCGAAAAAAACAGAAGACAAAAATGACCCGGGTATTGCCTGCGGCAAAATTGCCGGCAGAACACGCCGCAGCCGTCACGAGCGTCAGCCTTGCGCCCTACTCCAACCTGGTTTTGGCGTAAAATAAACCACGCTGTTTTGTACTAAAAGGCCGTCTGAAATATATCTTTCAGACGGCCTTTTATTAAACCTAAAATAAAAAGGACGTGATGAACACGTCCTTTATTTATCCTTTTCAGACGGCCTTGGTTATTTAAGGCCGGCTGAAAATCGGTTTACCTTGTTACATTAAACATTCACGGTCTCTGCTACTTCGTTGTAGCTGTCGATTTCGTTGAAGTTCATGTAGCGGTAGATTTGATCGCCCTGTTCGTTGATGATGCCGATATTAGCTTGGTATTCTTCAACGGTCGGGATTTTACCCAGTTTGGAGCAAATCGCCGCCAACTCAGCCGAGCCGAGGTAAACGAAGGTGTTTTTACCCAAACGGTTCGGGAAGTTACGGGTGGAAGTAGACATTACAGTCGCACCTTCGTGTACTTGTGCTTGGTTACCCATACACAATGAGCAACCCGGCATTTCCATACGCGCGCCTGCACGGCCGAGTACGCCGTAGTGGCCTTCGTCGGACAACTCTTTCGCGTCCATTTTGGTCGGCGGTGCCATCCACAGGCGGACGGGGATGTCGGACTTGCCTTCCAAGAGTTTGGAAGCAGCGCGGAAGTGGCCGATGTTGGTCATGCACGAACCGATGAACACTTCGTCGATTTTAGTGCCGGAACGTTCGGACATGAAGCATACGTCGTCCGGATCGTTCGGGCAGGCGATAATCGGCTCTTTGATATCGTCCATGTTGATTTCAATCACGGCAGCGTATTCGGCATCTTTATCCGCTTCGAGCAGCTCAGGATTTGCCAACCATTTTTCCATGGCTTTGATGCGGCGTTCCAAAGTGCGCGGGTCTTGATAGCCATCGGCAATCATGTTTTTCATCAACACGATGTTGGATTTCATGTACTCGATAATCGGCTCTTTGTTGAGCTTCACGGTACAGCCGGCGGCGGAGCGTTCGGCAGATGCGTCGGTCAATTCAAAAGCTTGTTCCACTTTCAAATCAGGCAGGCCTTCAATTTCGAGGATACGGCCGGAGAAGATGTTTTTCTTACCGGCTTTGGCCACGGTCAGCAAACCTTGTTTAATCGCGTAAAGCGGAATGGCGTTCACCAAATCGCGCAGGGTTACACCTGGTTGCAGCTTGCCACTGAAGCGTACCAATACGGACTCAGGCATATCGAGCGGCATCACGCCGGTGGCAGCTGCGAAAGCAACCAAGCCGGAACCAGCAGGGAAGGAAATACCGATAGGGAAACGGGTGTGGCTGTCGCCGCCGGTGCCGACGGTATCGGGCAGCAGCAGACGGTTGAGCCATGAGTGAATCACGCCATCGCCCGGACGCAGGGATACACCGCCACGGGTAGAGATGAAAGCAGGCAATTCTTTATGTGTTCTCACATCAACAGGTTTTGGATAAGCGGCGGTGTGACAGAAAGACTGCATCACCATATCTGCTGAGAAGCCCAAGCAAGCCAGGTCTTTCAATTCGTCACGAGTCATCGGACCGGTGGTATCTTGTGAGCCGACAGTAGTCATGCGTGGTTCGCAGTAAGTACCCGGACGCACGCCTTTGCCTTCTGGCAAACCGCAGGCGCGGCCAACCATTTTTTGGGCCAAGGTGAAACCGGCTTTGCTTTCAGCAGGCGCTTGAGGCAGACGGAATTCGGTAGAAGCAGGCAGTTTCAGTGCTTCGCGTGCTTTGGCAGTCAGGCCGCGACCGATAATCAGGTTGATACGGCCACCTGCTTGCACTTCGTCCAGCAATACTTGGGATTTCAGGCTGAACTCGGCAACGGTTTCGCCGTTTTTCACGATTTTGCCTTCATAAGGCAGAATATCGACGACATCGCCCATTTTCAGTGCGGAAACATCGACTTCAATCGGCAGCGCACCTGAGTCTTCTTGAGTATTGAAGAAAATCGGTGCGATTTTGCCACCCAAGCATACGCCGCCGAAGCGTTTGTTCGGTACGAACGGGATGTCTTCGCCGGTATGCCAAATAACAGAGTTGGTCGCGGATTTGCGTGAAGAGCCGGTGCCGACCACGTCGCCGACATAGGCAACCGGATGACCTTTGGCTTTGAGTTCTTCCAACAATTTAATCGGACCGACTTCGCCCGGTTTGTCAGGCGTGATGCCGTCGCGCGGGTTTTTCAGCATGGCCAGCGCATGCAGCGGAATATCGGGGCGGCTCCATGCATCAGGTGCAGGAGAGAGGTCGTCTGTATTGGTTTCGCCGTCGACTTTAAAGACGGTAACAGTGATTTTTTCAGGAACTTTGGCACGAGAAGTAAACCATTCGGCATCTGCCCAAGATTGCAATACTTCTTGCGCGTATTTATTGCCTTTTTCGGCTTTTTCTTGAACATCGTGGAAAGAGTCGAACATCAGCAGAGTGTGTTTCAGACCATTTGCAGCGATAGGCGCAAGTTTGTCGTTGTCTAAGAGCTCGATTAAGGCGTGAATGTTGTAACCGCCGAGCATGGTACCCAGCAGTTCGGTCGCATATTCGGGGGAAATCAACGGGCTGGATGCGCTGCCTTCGGCAATGGCAGCCAAAAATGAAGCTTTGACTTTGGCGGCATCGTCCACACCGGGCGGTACGCGGTGAGCCAACAGCTCAACCAAGAATTCACCTTCGCCGGCAGGTGGATTTTTCAGCAGCTCAACCAAATCAGCAGTTTGCTGAGCAGTCAGAGGAAGGGCGGGAATACCAAGGGCAGCGCGCTCGGCGGCGGCTTTACGATAGGCTTCTAACATCTCTTTGTTCCTTTTTCTGTTTTTTCTTCTGGGCAGTTGCAAATGATTTGCAGTTAAAGATTGTAAACAATCCTTTTAAGCATCATAGACCAGTTTTCAAAAAATGGGAACAGTTATGTTACTGAATGTAATAAATTTAAACTATTTTATTTAATGTATTAATAGTCAAGCTTATCTCAAGCCGCCCTCTTCTACGCGTTTTAGCCAAACAGACGGGAAACTTCGACTGATTTTTTACGGTACGGCAAGATGATTTCAACGCGGAACAGGCCGTCTGATTGGATGCTTCTGATTTTCGCGTCGGTGTCATACATCAAAGTCAGGCGCTCTTTCAGGTTGCGTAAGGCCATAGAATTGCCTTTATGCGGCTTGGTATTTTCATTAGGTTCCGTTCCGCACGGATTCTCGATACTGATGAAAATAGAGGATTTTTCCAATTTTGTTAATACCGTAATTATCCCTGGGCGGTGGGTGGATTCGACACCATGAAAGACGGCATTTTCCAAAAGCGGCTGCAGCAGCAGATGCGGCGTTTCCGCATCGTCGGGCGCATGGTGTTGCCACATAACCTGTACGCGCATATGCCCCATGCGGATTTGCTCGATGGCAATATATTCCTGCGCCCATTCGATTTCCTGCCCCAAGGTGCTGTTTTGACTACCATCGCGCAGTTGTGCGCGGAACAGGTTGGCCAGATTCTCCAGCAAAGTTTCCGCATCATACGGACGCAGACGGATTAAGCTGATGGCGGCATTCAGGCTGTTAAACAAGAAATGCGGACGGATACGCGCCGTCAACGCGCTCAGCCTGGCTTCGGAAATGGAAGGCGCAAGGCTGTTGCGACGGGCGGCTTCGATGTACATGAAACTGAAACAAAAAAAAGTCAGCAAGAAGAAGTGTTGAATCAGCGGCCAAATCTCCGTCTTCAAAATCACTAGATCGACAAACAAGAAAATCAGCAGGTTGGAGACGTAGGAAACCACGACGCTGTACTGCGAGCGAAGCAGGGACGGCGCAAATGCCTGTAAGAAATAGACCTTGAGTAAAATTAAAAGGATGACGGGGCAAGCCCATGAAAAATGTTGGAAAATCTGCTCCGGATAAGGCACGCCTGATACCGTCATCAACGGAAAGATAAACAAACTGATTAACAAAACAATGAGCAGGCGCACCAGAGTTGCGGAATTGCGCAAATCCGGCACTGCGAAATTCTGGTTTATTTGACGTATAATAGACATGATTTCAACCGTTTTCTTTCATAATGTATAGACGGGTCTGCTATATTGAAGACGTAGACCCTGTTTTTTATTTATATTTTAAGGATGCTGATATGAGCAAGGACAAAACCTGGTCAGGCCGTTTTAACGAACCTGTTTCCGAGCTGGTCAAAAAATATACCGGCTCGATTGATTTTGACAAACGGCTGGCAGAATGGGACATCCAAGGCTCGCTGGCACACGCGCAAATGCTGACACAGTCGGGCGTTTTGAGCGAAGACGACCTCTCCGCCATCCGTCAGGGTATGGCCGAGATTATAGCAGAAATCAAGAAAGGAACGATTTCCTGGTCGCTGGATTTGGAAGATGTCCACATGAACATCGAACGCCGCCTCACCGACAAAATCGGCGATGCCGGCAAACGCCTGCACACCGGCCGCAGCCGCAACGACCAAGTCGCTACCGACATCCGCCTGTGGCTGCGCGATCAAATTACCGTTATTCAAAGCCTGATTCAAAACCTTCAGACGGCCTTGGTTGATTTGGCGGAACAAAACGCCGAAACTGTCATGCCCGGCTTTACCCATCTGCAAGTTGCCCAGCCGGTCAGCTTCGGGCATCACATGCTCGCCTACGTTGAAATGCTCGGCCGCGATTTTGAGCGCATGGCCGACTGTCGCAAACGCGTCAACCGTATGCCACTCGGCGCCGCCGCACTGGCCGGTACCACCTACCCGATTCAGCGCGAAATTACCGCCGAGCTGTTGGGTTTCGAACAAATCTGCCAAAACTCGCTCGATGCCGTATCTGACCGCGATTTTGCCATTGAGTTCACCGCCGCCGCCTCGCTGATTATGGTTCACCTGAGCCGTCTGTCTGAAGAATTGATTTTGTGGATGAGCCCGCGTTTCGGCTTTATCGATATTGCCGACCGTTTCTGCACCGGCTCGTCCATCATGCCGCAAAAGAAAAACCCCGACGTGCCCGAACTCGTGCGCGGCAAATCCGGTCGCGTGATTGGCCACCTGATCGGCCTGGTTACCCTGATGAAATCGCAACCTTTGGCATACAACAAAGACAATCAGGAAGACAAAGAGCCTTTGTTTGACACTGCCGACACGCTTATCGACACCCTGCGCATTTACGCCGACATGATGCGCGGCGTGACCGTCAAACCCGACAATATGCGCGCCGCCGTCATGCAGGGTTTTGCAACGGCTACCGACTTGGCGGATTACTTGGTGAAAAAAGGCATGCCTTTCCGCGACAGCCACGAAGTCGTTGCCCAAGCCGTGCGCCATGCTGATGAAGCTGGCGTTGATTTGAGCGAATTGCCGCTCGAAGTCCTGCAAGGTTTCAGCGGCTTGATTGCCGACGATGTGTACACTGTGCTGACACCCGAAGGCAGCTTAAACGCGCGCAACCACTTGGGCGGCACCGCGCCTGAACAAGTCCGTTTCCAGGTGAAACGCTGGCGTGAATTGTTGGCTTAAACCCATCTAAACACATAATAAAAGGCCGTCTGAAAATTTTCAGACGGCCTTTTGATTACCTGTGTTACACTCAATCTCACAATAAAAACAGATAAAACCTAAACTTACCTTCAAACGAGAAAACACGCCTCCTGACTTTGCCGCCGTCTTCAAAAAAGGAGCGAGGATGAAAAACATTGTCTTAAAATTGGCTATGATCTGCCTATTCAGCGGATGCTATGCCGTATTCGTTGCCTGGGAAAATGGAGGATTCAGCCAGCTCCATGATTTCCAAGCAATAGAGCGCAATGGCATGAGCGCATACCTTCATCAAACCTCCGCCGCCACCATGCAAGCTGAAAAAAACGAGCTGTCGATTTTGCAAAACAACCAAAACAGCTTGGCCTCTTGCGTCGGCATTGAATCTTTATGCGAACACGCCAAGCCGGGCATCTGGGTTGAGCATGCCAAATTCTTACAACACAAGGACACGGGCAAATTATTGGTACTTTCGTTGGACTATTTGGAAAACAATGACACCGCAAAAACCCTACACAACCGCTATTCTGCATCGCTCCTACCCCAAGCAGACAGAACGGAAGCGTGGCATTACGCCTGGCGTACATTTTTGAGCTCAATAATGTTTCTAATGGTCGTCAATCTGACGCCAATGATTTTTGCCCTATTCGAAGAAAAGACAAGCGCAGCATAAAAACATGCCGTCTGAACACATTTTCAGACGGCATGTTTCATTACTAAAGCTTAACGCGGATGAACCATATCGGCAGGAACAACCAATTCGTCAAACTCTTCGCCTGTCAACAAGCCCAATTCGATGGCGGTTTCGCGCAACGATTTGTCGTTTTTGTAGGCGGTTTTGGCGACTTTCGCGGCGTTTTCGTAGCCGATTTTACGGTTTAACGCAGTAACCAGCATCAGGGAATGGTGCAGGAAATAGTCGATTTTTTCCGGTACAGGTTCGATGCCGACGGCGCAGTTTTCGTTGAAGCTGTTGCACGCATCGCCCAGCAGGCGGATGGATTGCAAGAGGTTGTAAGCGATAACGGGCATATAGACGTTCAGCTCGAAATTGCCCGATGCGCCCGCCATGCCGATGGTAACGTCGTTGCCGAACACTTGGCAGCACACCATGGTCATCGCTTCGCATTGGGTCGGGTTGACTTTGCCCGGCATGATGGACGAACCCGGCTCGTTTTCGGGGATTTTGATTTCACCCAAACCGCAACGCGGACCGCTTGCCAGCCAGCGGATGTCGTTGGCGATTTTGTTCAGGCTTGCCGCCAGCGTTTTTAATGCGCCCGAAGCGGCAACGGCGGCATCGCGTCCGCCCAGGGCTTCAAATTTGTTCGGCGCGCTGACAAACGGCAGGCCGGACAGTTCGGCAAGTTTGGCGGCGGCTTTTTCGGCGTATTCGGGATGGCTGTTCAAACCCGTGCCGACCGCCGTGCCGCCCAAAGCGAGTTCGTACAAACCTTTGAGCGCATCGTTCAGACGGCCTAAGCCGTGGTCAAGCTGGGAAACGTAGCCGGAAAATTCTTGTCCCAAAGTCAGCGGCGTTGCGTCCTGCAAATGGGTGCGGCCGATTTTGACGATGGGGGCAAATTCTTTGGCTTTTTTATCCAATGTGTCGCGCAGGGCTTGGATAGCGGGAATGAGGTGGCGGTTGATTTCAATCGCGGCAGCAACGTGGATGGCGGTTGGGAACGCATCATTAGTCGATTGCGCGTGGTTCACATGGTCGTTGGGATGGACGGGCTGATACGCCGCCAAACCCGTACCGGCGATTTCGTTGGCGCGGTTCGCCAGCACTTCGTTCATGTTCATATTGGACTGCGTGCCGGAGCCGGTCTGCCACACTACCAATGGGAACTGCCCGTCGAGCTTGCCGTTCAACACATCATCCGCCGCCTGCGTAATCAAATCCGCCTGTTCGGGCTTAATCCTGCCGAGGGAAACATTGGTGGCAGCTGCGGCTTTTTTCACCAGCGCCAAAGCATAAATCAACGGCTGCGGCAGGGTTTCGCCGCCGATTTTGAAATTGTTGCGGCTGCGCTGGGTCTGCGCGCCCCAATAGGCTTCGGACGGGACTTCGACATTGCCCATGGTGTCGTGTTCGGTACGGGTACTCATGCGTTTCTCCTATATTTAAACAGAAATAATAATGATTCGTAAATTTATTATACCCAGCAAAAGGCCGTCTGAAAAGAGAGAGGTTTTCAGACGGCCTTTTGCTTTATTAACCTGAAATACTAATAGAAGATAAAACCCGATTTCGGAGCAAATACAACCTGCGCCGCCGCTCCCCTCTTATAAAAATTTTCCTCCTTGCCGATTTGTGTTCTACGCTAGGTATTTATCGACAATAAATACCTTATCGTTTCTTTACTTTGTTTCTCTCCAAGAGCATAATGAATAAAAATGATTATCAGGAGATAGAGATGAAACGAAAACATTTGGTTTACCTGTTAATGAGCAGTTTTGCCGCTGCAAACGGCTTTGCCGAAACCTTGGCAGACCCCGATGAAATCCAGCCTGTCAAAACCTTTTCCCCTCCCAAACCGATTGCTCCGACCGCCGCACAAGGCTATTTCCCCGAAAACCAATTCGACCGCACCGACCGCAGCGATCATTACTTTGTTACCGAAAACATAGACCAAGCCTTCCGTCCGCTGAAAGCAAACAGCGGTTTTTACGGCAAAAGCTTTTACAATTCCATTACCGCGCAAGCGCGCGGGGCGAAAGTGTACGGCGTGGTCAACCTCAATCACACCAAGGCCAACGGCTATAAAGACGGCGACGGCAATCAAACAGATTGGAAATACAGCCGTTTTAATCAAGCTTTGGTACTCGGTTTCGTGCCGTCTGAAAACCAGGAATACCGCCTCACCTATCTACACGATGACATCAACAACGACCGCCAACCGCAGTTCGTCAATGACGCATTGGATACCGAACGCCACATCGCCAAACTCAACGCGCGTTGGGGCAATGCCGATTTGAGCAATACGGTCAGCGCGGAAGCAGGCATCATCAAACTCAAACGCCATGCCGACAACTACTCCCTACGCCCAAACAACACGCCGCAGCAAATGTTTGTAGAACTTGACCGCAAAGTGTACGACTTCTCGCTCAAACACGACGCGGACTTCGGCAAATTCCACAACAACGCCGTCGTCAGCTACCGTAACGACAGTCAAAACGGCGAGCGCAACGCCCACACCGCCATGCGCGATTTCCTCAACGGCTACCGTTTCGCCGATGTACACCTCGACCGCTGGCGCATCGCCGATACCCTGTCTTACAAGTTCAACGACCAACACAAACTGGGCTTGGGCTTAAGCTACGAAATCAACGAAGCGGACGTTCGCAAAAATACGGCGCAGCCTGCCCATCCGATGAACCGCAACCTTGCCTTCGCTTCATCGCAACAAATCTGGAAAACCCATTACGGCTACGACTTCAACGGCAAAGTTCGCCGCCATGCCTTCTCCGGTGAACTCAAATACGATTTCACGCCGTCTGAAACGCAAAAATACAGCGTTTCCCTTGCTCACTTAGAACGAATCGGCGACAACACCGAACGCTTCAACTCGCTTGCCGCCATCGTGCAAAACCGCATGAACGGCGCGCTGATAAACCAAAACCCAGCCGCCGCCATCGCAGGCAATCCCCTACTGGAAACCGAAAAACACAACCGCATCAAGCTCACCGCCGACAGTCGCAACGACTACTACAACGGCTACATGAACTCGCTCGCAGGCGCAGGCTGGAACGTGGGCGGCACGCTTGTGGCAGATAAAGTCAAAGACTTGATTATTTTTGACCGCGCACACGGACAAAGCGGCACAGCTTCCAAAGGCGGCGGCATCATCACACGCAACGTGGACGCACGCTTGTTTACCGCGCAGGCCTACGCGCGTTACAACTTCAATCCGCATTGGGCAGCAGGCATCAAAGCCACCTACAACTACGGACACAATGAAACCGACGGCAGGCCGCTCTATCAAATCCGTCCGTTTGAAGCCGCCGTCCAAGCCGACTACAAAAACTACTTTGCCCACGGCAGCTACAACATCGGCGCCGCAACACGCTTTGTCGCCAAACAAACGCGCGGCGATTTTGACGCGGCAAGCGGTCTGGGCATAGACAAACGCGAAGCCGCCAAAGGCTTTACCGTTGCCGACGTGTACGCAGGCGTAAACATCAAAGACAAATACGGCTTACGCCTGGGCGTGAACAACGTGTTCAACAAAAAATACGCCGAACACATCAGCGGCGACCACGTCCTCGCCCTGTCCCCCAGTGTCGTGTATGCACCGGGCAGGACATATTGGTTGAGTTTGCACGCGGCTTTTTAAAATCAGGCCGTCTGAAAGAATGCCTACACTGGCTTATTAAGAATTAGGAGATAAAAAATGGATATGAAAAGACGCGATTTCTTAAAAATGACCGCCGCACTGGCAGCCGCAGGCGTTTCGCCTTCATTGTTGGCAGCCGGTAAAGAACAATTTACCGTGTACGGCGCACCGGCGATGCCCAGCGTTACCATCGCCGTAGCGGCGTTGCAAGGCAAGCTGGCGAAGCAGGCAGATGTATCGCTAAAAATTTGGCGTTCGCCCGACCAACTGCGCGCGGGCGTAGCAAGCGGACAATTTAAAGTTATGATGAGCCCGAGCAATGTCGGCGTAAACCTGCGCAACCAAGGGCAGAAAGTCGGCATGGTGAATATTTTGACCAACGGCATCACGCAGCTGATGTGCAAAGGCAGTGCGATTGCCTCGCCTCATGATTTGGTCGGCAAAAAAATCCTTGTGCCGTTTAAAAACGACATGCCCGACATCGTGCTGCAAGCCTTGTTGAAAAAACTGAAAATCGACGCGCACAAAGTCGGCATCACCTACACCGCTACGCCGCCCGAAGCAGTCGGACTGTTTTTGAGCAAGGACTACCACGCCGCCATCCTGCCTGAACCGATGGCAACCGCCAGCCTGCTTAAAGGCAAAACCATGGGCGTAAACGTCGTGCGCGGATTTGACTTGGTGAAAGCATGGGGACAAGCGTTTGACACCAAACCGCTGATTCCGATGGCGGGCATCATCGCCAACGAAGAATATTTCCACGCACACAAAGCGCAGTTCGACATCTTCCATCAGGATTTGAAAAACGCGCTCAACTGGATACTAGCCAACCGCCAAAGCGCCGCGAAAATCGGCAAAAACTACCTACCCGCCCCCGAACCCGCTCTAGTCATGGGCTTGGACGGCGCACGTCTGACGGTAACCAAAGGCAGCGAAGTGAAGAACGAGATTTTGAAGTTTTACGAAATCCTGATGCAGTTCAATCCGAAACTTCTGGGCGGCAAGTTGCCGGATAACGGGTTCTTCTTGGCTTAAAATGAAAGAAAGGCCGTCTGAAAGTGTAGAATAGTTGTGAGTATTCAATCTTCTATTTTTCAGACGGCCTCAGAGCATTATCCGCTGTGTAGGTTAAATCAAATCCCCAAATCCCAGCCTACAAGCTGTAAGTAAATTTATATGCTTATATATGTGCTAAAAGGAGATGTAATGACACGATTAAAACTTCAAACTGAAATTTTGTGGCAGGTACAACTCCAAAACACTATCTTCGGCGGAGTTTCTCCCACTTTAGACCCATTTGATGCGAGCACACTTTATATTGCAGATGGATTTGGCAGCTCCTACACCTCAATGCGCCTGCACCGACTAGACCTTACCACGGGTAATCAAACTGCAAATATACTGCTAAGAAATGCTGTGCGTTGTATGCATTTTAGTGCCGATGGGCAGTACATTTTTGCCGTAACCGATAACAAAATTTACCGTCTATGTAGGCATTCTCTGCAAATTTTAGAAAAATATGAAAAAGGTGTGCCCAAATACTCTGACTTCATAGCATCAAATGAGCGTAACACTCTTATTTTATCAAACCGCTTAGGTGGTAGTGTTGTCGCCTTTAACTACGTACAAGGCAGCATAAATAGAAAAAAGCTAAAGGACAGAGGGTGTCGGCTGCTGCGACATGAACACGATGACCGCTATCTTATTACAACTCCCGTACGTGGTAGCGTACAACGATATGACGTAGCAAAAGGTAAAATTGAGACACTCTTTGAGGTAGGTACTTTCAATGCCTCGCTACTAGATAAAAAAGGAAATTGGTATTTCCACCCGGCTGTTTACGTTCCTGCTAAGAATTATGACAACCATGGAACAGGCGAGCAAATGCTCCTCTCAAATAAAATTTTAATGTTGGGTACTGATGGGACTCAGAAAGAGTGGGATACAGGAGTTCAATTTAAAGAAATCCGCCTTAGTACAGATGAAAAATCACTATTTTTACTAAATACAAACAGCATTTTGAAATTTGTGCTGAGCGAAGAAAAAATAGTTAGCGAAATCATTTTGAATGAGCGGCTAGAAGCTTTTTTTGAAAAGCAAAATTTAATCTTATGCAGCGAAAAAGAAACGAGTCAACAAAGGCTGATTGCTAGACAGATTTTAAAAACTTAAAAACAGAACAATGTTTTTCCTGTTTTACTATCTTTTTTCTCAGAAATGAAATACTAAATACCCAGCCTCTCCTGTTTCAGACGGCCTTCCCTTTCCAAAACATAACAACAAACCAATATTCAAACCATGATTAAAACCGACAAAATCCGCAAACCGCAGCCTGCGGTGTTTTACATCATCGACTACCTTTGGAGCGGCTTTGCCGGTCTGAGTGTGGCGATGGTGGTGGTGGCGTTGTGGGCGTGGGGCAGTGCCGTGTTCGGTGAGTTTATGCTGCCTGCGCCGGTGGAGGTGTTTCAAAAGTCGTTTGATTTATTGAAACATTTTCAGGAAAACGAAATCGGGATTTCGCTGTGGCGGTCGGTGGTGGGCATTTCGGTTGCGCTGGCGGCGGGATTGGCGGCGGGGCTGGTGGCGGGCAGTTTTAAGACGGCGATGGCGTTGCTCAAGCCTGTGATTACGATTTTGTTGGCGATGCCGCCGATTATTTGGGTGGTGATGGCGTTATTTTGGTTCGGTTTCGGCAATCCGAGCGTGCTGTTTACCATCATTGTGTTGGTTGCGCCGCTGACGTTTGCGAGTGCGGCGGTCGGGATGGCGAGCGTGAACAAGCAGCATGAGGAGTTGTTTGACGCTTATAAATTAGGCCGTCTGAAAAAAATCCGTTATCTGTATATCCCGCATCTGACGGGCTATGTGATTTCCAGCATCGGCGTGGCGGTGGCGATGGGGGTGAAGGTGGTGATTATGGCGGAACTCTTGGGCGCGAGCGAAGGCGTGGGCGCGCGGATTGCGGACGCGAGGGCGATGCTGGAGACTTCGACGGTGATGGCTTATGTGGTGTTGGTTATTGTGTTTGTGTCGCTGTTTGAATACCTGATTACCAAGCCTTTGGAAATTTTGTTTATGCCGTGGAGAAGATGATGCTCTGCCTTGAAAACGTGCGTTTTGAAATTCTCCGCGACCCCATCGTGCGCGATTTCAGTTTGAACCTGCAACATGGCGAAGTGAAGGCCTTGTTCGGGCCGAGCGGCTGCGGCAAGACGACGGTTTTGCGGCTGATTGCGGGCTTGGAAACGCCGAAATCGGGCACGATACGCAATACTTTTCGCAAAACGGGTTTTCTGTTTCAGGAAAACCGCCTGCCTGAAAACCTGACCGCGATGCAGAATATCGCGATTTTTATGGACAAACCCGATGAAGGCGAAATCATCGCTCTGGCGGCGAAAGTCGGGCTGACTGCGGGCGATTTGAACAAATATCCGACCGAGTTGTCCGGCGGTATGGCGAAACGGGTGGCGTTTTTGCGCCTGCTGCTGTGCGGCTGCGACCTTGCCTTGCTGGACGAGCCGTTTGTCGGTTTGGACCGCGATTTGCGCGATATTTTGGTTGCCATGCTGGTGGAAAAAATCGAGCGACAGGGCATGGCGTGTATGCTGGTCACGCACGACCGCTTCGAAGCCGCGCGCCTGAGCCATGAAATCATGCTGCTTTCCGCTAAGGGCATGAACGTGCAAAACGTGATTACCCTGCCCTCGCCGCTGTCCGAACGCGATTCGGCTTTTGAAGAAGCCGTGGTGGCAAGGGAGTTTCAGGGGATTCGTTATTATGAATGATACGGGCATTTGAGTATCTGACGAACCTTGCGGTTCGTTTCCCTAACCCTCTCCCACGGGGCGAGGGCCAGGGAGAGGGTAAGCAAGCCGCAGGCTTGCCTCTTTAGCGAAAGATACGAATCTGTTATCCGAACGCGATTCGGTTTTTGAAAAAGCCGTGGTGCCAAGGAGGCAGGGGATTCATTATGAGGTGCTTTATGTTTTCGACTGTGATTACTGCTGCTGTTTTATATATTGCTACAGCAGTAGATTTGTTGGTAATACTATTAATATTTTTTGCTAGAGCAAATACTAGAAAAGAATATCGAGATATTTATATCGGACAATATTTAGGTTCTGTAATTTTAATATTAGTTAGTTTATTTCTAGCTTTTGTTTTGAATTATGTTCCGGAAAAATGGGTGTTGGGTTTATTAGGTTTAATACCGATTTACTTAGGTATTAAAGTTGCTATTTACGACGATTGTGAGGGCGAAAAAAGAGCTAAAAAAGAATTGGATGAAAAAGGGTTGTCAAAATTAGTCGGTATTGTTGCTTTGGTTACAGTTGCTAGTTGTGGTGCAGATAATATTGGACTTTTTGTTCCTTACTTTGTGACTTTAGATCTTGTCGACTTATTAGTTACTCTTCTTGTATTTTTAATATTGATTTTTGTTTTAGTATATACAGCACAAAGATTGGCTAATATTTCAGGTGTTGGTGAAATTATAGAGAAGTTTAGTCGTTGGATAATGGCTGTTATTTATATTGGTTTAGGGTTATTTATTATTATTGAAAATAATACGATTCGAACAATAATATCAATAATATGAATGATACGGGCATTTGAGTATCTGACAAACCTTGCGGCTTGCCTCTTTGGCAAAAGATACAGCCCTGTCCGCCCAATAAATCCATATCCGAAAGCATCTTCATGCAGAATCAAGCCAAGCCATGAATAAATTTTTCACCCACCCTATGCGGCCGTTTTTCGTCGGCGCGGCGGTACTTGCCATACTCGGCGCGTTGGTGTTTTTCATCAGCCCTAGTGCCGTCATTTTGCACCGCCAAATCTTCTTAGAACTCATGCTGCCTGCGGCATATGGTGGTTTTTTGACTGCCGCCATGCTCGAATGGACGGGCTATCAAGGCCGTCTGAAACCTGTCGCTACTTTGATGGCGGCATTGTTGCTTGCCGCATCCACCATACTTCCCTTTTCGCCGCAAACTGCCTCGTTTTTCGTTGCCGCCTATTGGCTGGTGTTGCTGCTGTTTTGCGCCTGGCTGATTTGGCTCGACCGCAACACTGACAACTTCGCCCTCTTAATGCTGCTTGCCGCGTTTACCGTTTTTCAGACGGCCTATGCCGCAACTGGCGATTTAAACCTGTTGCGTGCGCAAGTGCATCTGAACATGGCGGCGGTGATGTTCGTATCCGTGCGCGTCAGCGTCCTCTTGGGTGCGGAAGCTCTTAAAGAATGCCGTCTGAAAGACCCTGTTTTTATTCCAAATATCGTTTATAAAAACATCGCCATTACTTTCCTGTTGCTGCACGCCGCCGCCGAACTTTGGCTGCCTGCGCAAACCGCCGGCTTTACCGCGCTTGCCGTCGGCTTCATCCTGCTTGCCAAACTGCGCGAACTGCACCATCACGAACTCCTGCGCAAACACTACGTCCGCACCTATTACCTGCTCCAACTCTTTGCCGCCGCAGGCTATCTGTGGACAGGCGCGGCGAAACTGCAAAATCTGCCTTCCTCCGCTCCCCTGCACCTGATTACCCTCGGCGGCATGATGGGCGGCGTGATGATGGTGTGGCTGACCGCCGGACTGTGGCATAGCGGCTTTACCAAACTCGACTACCCCAAGCTCTGCCGCATTGCCGTTCCCCTGCTCTTTATGGCCGCCGTCTCGCGTGCTTTCTTGATGAACTTAAACCCGATATTCTTCATCACCGTCCCTGCGATTCTGACCGCCGCCGTATTCGTACTGTATCTTTTCACGTTTGTACCGATATTTCGGGATAATGCATTTACGGATGATCCGGAATAAAACAAAAGGCCGTCTGAAAGTTTCAGACGGCCTTGGCATTTAACTAAATGCTTTATTTGTTGGCGTTCAAATAAAGATTAATCAGACGTGTAGTCGAGCTGTCGTGTTTTTGCACTTCAGTCTCGCCGTTCAATTCGGCAAGAATGGTTTTTGCCAATTGTTTGCCGAGTTCTACGCCCCATTGGTCAAAGCTGTTGATGCCCCAAATAATGCCTTGAACGAAGGTTTTGTGTTCGTACATGGCAATCAGGCTGCCCATATTGCGCGGGTTGATTTTGTCCATGAGGATGAGGTTGGTCGGGCGGTTGCCTGAGAAGGTTTTGTGCGGAACCAGCTCTTCGATGCGCTCTGCTTCCATGCCTTGGGCTTTGAGTTCGGCGCGGACTTCGTCTGTGGTTTTGCCGCGCATAAAGGCTTCGGCTTGGGCAAAAACGTTGGCCAACAGGATTTCGTGATGGCCTTGCAAATTGCTGCGTTTTTCAAGGGAGGCAATCAGGTCAATCGGCGTGATGTGCGTACCTTGGTGCAGCAGTTGGAAAAATGCGTGCTGGCCGTTGATACCGGTTTCGCCCCAAATAATCGGGGAAGTTTCGTAGCCGACCGGTTTGCCGTCAAGGGTCACTTGTTTGCCGTTGCTCTCCATGTCGAGCTGCTGGATGAATTTGGGCAGGCGGTGGAGATGTTGGTCGTAAGGGGCGATGACGTGGCTGCCGCCGCCGTAGTAGTTGATGTACCAGATGCCGATGAGGGCGAGGATGACGGGCATGTTGCGCTCGAGCGGCGTATTGATGAAGTGTTGGTCCATCAGGTGCGCGCCGTTGAGCATTTCGATGAAGTTCTCTTCGCCGAGGTACAACATAATCGGCAGGCCGATGGCTGACCAGAGGCTGTAACGGCCGCCGACCCAGTCCCAAAATTCAAACATATTGGCGGTATCGATACCGAATTCGGCAACGGCTTTTTGGTTGGTCGATACGGCAACGAAGTGTTTGGCCACCGCGCTTTCATCGCCTGCATGATCCAAGAACCATTTACGCGCGGTCAGGGCGTTGGTCAGGGTTTCTTGGGTGGTGAAGGTTTTGGAGGCGATGATGAAGAGGGTGGTCTCGGGGTGGACCTTGGACAATACGTCGCGCAGTTGGGAGCCGTCCACATTGGAGACGAAGTGCATGTTCAAACGCGGATGGCCGAATTGTTTGAGCGCGGTACACATCATCAGCGGACCGAGGTCGGAGCCGCCGATACCGATGTTGACGACGTCGGTGATGACTTGGTTGGTATAGCCCAACCAGCTGCCGCTGCGGACTTCGTGTGCAAATTCGCCCATGCGTTGCAGGACATGGTTGACTTTAGGCATCACATCTTCGCCGTCTACGACGATGGGGGCATTGGTGCGGTTACGCAGGGCAATGTGGAGAACGGCGCGGTTTTCTGTTGTATTAATTTTTTCGCCGTGGAACATTTGTTGCATCCGCTCCGGCACGCCTGCTTCACGCGCCAGCTCGAACAACAGTGCCATGGTTTCGTCGTTGATGCGATTTTTGGAATAATCCAGCGTCAGGCCTCCGACTTGCAGCCAGTAACGCTCGGCACGTTCGGGATCTTGCTCGAACATTTCGCGCATGTGTTGTTCTTTGGTTTCGTCAAAATGTATCCATAATTTTGACCAAGCCGGTAAATCGTGAAGGTGTTTCATCGGATGCTCTCCTGGATAGTGGACAGTTTTGTTGAGAAAACGGCCGTGAGGTCGTCTGAAACGGGAACGGGATGGTTTCCGTTTTTTGAGGTTTCAGACGGCCTGGATATGGGACGAGGCCGTCTGAAAATGTCAGTGAAGAATCAATCTTTATCGTATTCGATGTGTTTGTTGTGTATGCTTTTTTTACTTTTTTGCAGTTGCGTGCTGGCGGTATCGCCCAAGCGTAAGGCCAAGCCGATGGCAAGAATGTCGATAACGGCCAATTGCAGAAGGCGGGACACCATAGGCGTATAAAGCTCGGCATTTTCCTGAGTGGCGATGCTCAATACACAGTCGGCCATTTGGGCCAACGGCGAATCATTGCGGGTCAGCGCAATAACGGATGCGCCGTTTTCTTTGGCGATACTGGCCGCATCCAACAATTCGATAGATGAGCCGGTATTGGAAATCGCCACCAATACATCCTGCTCGGTCAATACGGAAGCCGCCATCAGCTGGGTATGCGTATCGACATAGGCAACGGTGGACATACCGAAGCGGAAAAATTTGTGTTGCGCGTCTTGGGCTACGATGCCGGAGTTGCCGACACCATAAAACTCAACGCGTCGCGCGTGCATCAGAATGGCAATCGCGTTTTCCAGCTCGGATTCTTTCAGGAAGCGGCGCTCGCCCAAGAGGGAGGCCGCGGCATTGCCCAATACTTTTTCGACCACGCTGCCCATGTTGTCATCGGCGTTTAATTCTTCATGAACGTAAGGCATGCCTTCGTGGCCGATGCTGGCAGACAAAGCAAGTTTGAACTCAGGCAAGCCTTTGTAACCCAGACTGCGGCAGAAACGGATTACTGTCGGCTGACTGACGGACGCACGCTCGGCGATTTCCGCCACAGCGGCATGAACGAACCATTTCGGCTCGGCCAGCGCAGATTCGGCAACTTTGCGTTCTGCGCCGGAGAGGTTGGACAATGATTCGCTGATTTTGCTTAACATATACTCTACCCTTTGATTTTTTGACGTTCAGGACAAGGGTTTCTCCACCCCTGCCCTGCACCGCCGTTTGTGTGTTTAAACGTTATTTAAATGATTGTCTAATGCCGCCGCTGCGCCGACGATGCCCGGAAACTCGCTCAATACGACATACACGGGAATAGCGGCAAGGTAAGCCTCAAAGCGGCCTTTATTTTCAAAGCGGCTGCGGAACGGGGACGTTTTAAAGTAATCCAACACGCGCGGGATAATGCCGCCGCACAAATACACGCCGCCGCGCGCACCCAATGACAAAGCCAAATTGGAAGCGACCGTGCCCAACATGGCGCAGAAAATATCCAAAGTCTGACGGCAAATCGGCGATGTTCCGCTCAATGCCTTATCGGTAATTTCAGACGGCTTCAGACGGTATTGTTTGATGTTGTCGCGCTTGGCCAATGCCTCGTAAATCAGGCTCAAACCCGCGCCGCTCAAGAAACGCTCGGCAGAAACATGGCCGTATTTGTTTTTAGCGTATTGCCAAATCAACACTTCCATATCGTCAAACGGCGGAAAGCTGGTATGGCCGCCCTCGCCTGACAAAGCCACCCAGCCTGCGGCGCTGTGCACCAAACCGCTGACACCCAAACCTGTACCCGGGCCGATGACGGCTTTAGGCGCAAATTCGATGGGTTTTTGCCCGCCGATTTGTACCAGGTCTTTCTTTTCGGTTTTGGTCACAGCCAAAGCTTGGGCGGTAAAGTCGTTCAACAGAATCAAGGTTTCCAAACCCAAAGCCTGACGGGTGGTCTCGATGGAAAACGCCCAATGGTGGTTGGTCATTTGCACCCAGTCGCCCAAAATTGGATTGGCAATCGCAAAGGCAGCGTGCAAAACTTTCGGACTGCCGGCACGTTCCAAATAAGTTTTGGCGGCATCGACGATGGTGTCGTAATCCTTGCAAGGCAAGACTTCAGCCTTTTCAATGACCTGTGGTGCAGTTTCAAGTGCAAAACGGGCATTCGTACCGCCAATATCGGCGACCAAACGAGGATAAGCTTCAGTGTGCATAGTAGACATGGCAGTTAATTCCTTGATGATTGAGAATCAGGCTGGTCGGATATTCGGTATCGGCCCTTGCGGCAGCTTTATCAAATACTGCTTTTTTCTCTGCGCCTTGAATGGCCAAAAACACATTCGGCGTTTTGGCAATCACACCCAAAGTCATGCTCACGCGCTCATGCGGCGCGGTAACCGGCGTGGTATGAATCAATGTCGGGTCATCGGCTTCATTGATTGCGGCCTGTAATTGAGGCGCTTGAGGGAACAACGACGCCGTATGTCCGTCTGAACCCATGCCCAACACCAGCACGTCAGGTTGTTTGTAATGTTTCAATGCGTAAGCAACGACAACTTCAGGTTGTAATTCAGTTTCAGATTTTCCGTCTTCAACAACCGGAATCCATGTAGCAACGGCCGCGTTATTTTTGAGCAGATATTCGCGCACCAGGCCCGTATTGCTGTCGGCATGCGTGGTCGGGACAATACGCTCGTCCACCAAAGTAATGCCGATGTTTTGCCAATTTAAATCTTTTTGCGACAAAGCCTCGAAAAACGCAATCGGCGAACGACCGCCGGAAACGGCCAAAACCGCATGGTCTTTCTCATTCAACGCGGTTTGCAATGCGGCGGCAACGGCATCGGCCAAAGCTTGCGCGGCAGTTGCAGCGTTTTCTTGTTCGTGCCAAACAAACATGTTTCGTCCTTTCATGGTTTCAGACGGCCTTTTGTTGGAAAACAAGGCCGTCTGAAAGAAATATTATTGCTCTTCGTGCCACTTGTTGCCGTCGCGCGCCAACAGCGCGCGCGCAGCTTCTGGGCCCCAAGAATGGGCTTCATAAGCATGCGGAGGCGTTGTATTGTTCGCCCAGTTTTCCAAAATCGGCATTACATATTCCCAAGCGGCTTCGAGTTCGTCGCGGCGGTTGAACAAAGCGAGTTTGCCGTTAATCACATCCAGCAGCAGACGCTCATAAGCCTCGGCGCGACGGCCTTCTACGGCTTTGCCCAAATCCACACCCAAAGACGTTACTTCCACTTTATTGCCTGCACCCGGGGTTTTCACTTGCGTGTAAAGGCGGACAGATTCGGTCGGTTGTAGCTCAATAACCAAACGATTCGGCGCGGCTTGGCTGTTTTCAAAAATATGGTTTTGCAACGGACGGAAGTTCAACACGATTTCCGCCACTTTGCCTGCCATACGTTTGCCGGTACGCAGGTAGAAAGGTACGCCTTTCCAACGTTCGTTTTCGATTTCGGCTTTAATGGCGACATAGGTTTCAGTGAAACTGTCTTTCGGTACATCGACTTCTTCCAGATAGCCGTTCATGCCGTTTGACGCAACATATTGGCCGCGAATAACATTTTCATTGACGGATTCGATGGTCAGCGGTTTCAAAGCCTTGATGACTTTCACTTTTTCATCGCGCACGGCATCGGCATCCAAGCTGGCGGGCGCTTCCATGGCGGTCATACAAAGCATTTGCATCAAGTGATTTTGCACCATATCGCGCAATGCGCCGGTAATGTCGTAGAACTCGCCGCGCTCTTCCACGCCCAACTGCTCGGCAATGGTCAGCTGTACGCTTTCAATGTATTTGTTGTTCCACAAAGGCTCGAACATCACATTGGCAAAACGCAGGGCCAGCAGGTTTTGCAGGCTTTCTTTACCCAAATAATGGTCGATACGGTAGATTTGTTCTTCTTTGAAATAACGGGCCACATCTGTATTGATTTGTTGGGAAGAAGCCAAGTCTGTACCCAACGGTTTTTCCAAAACCACGCGCACGTTATCGGCATTCAAACCGATTTCGGCAAGGTTTTCACAGGCTTGTGCAAAGAACTTCGGCGCAGTTGAGAGGTAGATCACGACATTCTCAGTATTCTTGCGCGCTTTTACCAAGTCGCCCAAAGCAATGAAGTCATCTTTCTTTGTCACATCGACTTTTAAATACTCGAGACGTTGGATAAACGATGCCCACGCTTCTTCTGAGAAGTTTTGTTTGACATGGATTTTAGAATTCGTTTCCACTTTGGCCAAAAAGCCGGCGGTATCCAATTCGCTGCGGCTTACGCCTAAAATACGACCTTCGGGATGAAGCAAACCGGCTACATGCGCCTGATACAGGCAAGGCAAAAGTTTACGCATTGCCAAATCGCCGGTCGCGCCAAACAACACCAAATCAAAATTTGTCTGTGTACTCATTGTTTCATCTCTCGTTGAGGAAGCTTGCTTCAAAACTTTTGGACTGTCGTCATCTATAAAAATCGATTAGAATCAAAAGCCTTTAAGCAATAAGCAGTAAAAAACCAATCGCCTGCACCAAAATTTCAAACAAGCGGGCTAATGAGTAGTAATACTACACATGGCTACACATTTTGTCTATTCTCATTTTTACAAATTGTTTGATTTAACATAAAAGTTTGATGACTTTTACAGCCCATCGTTTTACGAATTGACCATACCTCGATTTAAATCAAATTTCTTACATTTAGCAAATTATTTTGTAACAAAATTACAGATTTTGTACTATAATATGCGGACGCTTCGAAGAGAAATCTTCAAATATTCAGACGGCCCTTATTATTTATTCCCACAGCTCAAGGCCGTCTGAAACATACCCAATACAAAAATCAGAAACGCGCAAACAAAATCCCTATCATATCGTTTAGCCAGGAGACCGCACATGAACCCCACTCCTATTCACCCGAAACTCGCCGAAATTACCGAGCGCATCATCGAGCGCAGCCGCCCGACGCGTGAAAAATATCTGGCGAAAATCCGCAGCGCCAAACAGATGGGACGCTTAGAGCGCAACCAGCTCGGCTGCAGCAACTTGGCACACGGCTACGCTTCCATGCCTAAAAGCATCAAAATCGAAATGCTTCAGGAAACCGTTCCCAACTTAGGCATCATCACCGCCTACAACGACATGGTTTCCGCACACCAGCCGTTTAAAGACTTCCCCGACCAAATTAAAGACGAAGCGCAGAAAAACGGTGCAACCGCCCAAGTCGCCGGCGGCACGCCCGCCATGTGCGACGGCATCACGCAAGGCTACGCCGGCATGGAATTGTCGCTGTTTTCCCGTGACGTGATTGCCATGAGTACCGCCATCGGTCTGTCGCACCAAATGTTTGACGGCGGCCTGTTTATGGGTGTATGCGACAAAATCGTACCGGGTTTGATGATTGGTGCGTTGTCGTTTGGCCATATCCCAGGCATCTTCGTTCCGGCAGGCCCGATGTCCAGCGGTATCGGCAATAAAGAAAAAGCCCGTACCCGCCAGCTTTTTGCCGAAGGCAAAGTCGGCCGTGATGCCCTGCTTGAAAGCGAAATGGGTTCTTACCACAGCCCGGGTACTTGTACCTTCTACGGCACCGCCAACTCCAACCAAATGATGATGGAAATGATGGGCGTACACCTGCCCGCCGCCGCCTTCGTCCATCCTTACACCGACCTGCGAGAAGCCCTGACCCGCTACGCTGCCGGACACCTCGCGCGCGGCATTAAAAACGGCACCATCAAACCCTTGGGCGAAATGTTGACCGAAAAATCGTTCATCAACGCCCTGATCGGCCTAATGGCAACCGGCGGCTCGACCAACCACACCATGCACCTCGTCGCCATGGCGCGCGCCGCAGGCGTGATTTTGAACTGGGACGACTTCGACGAAATTTCCTCCATCATCCCGCTGCTCATCCGCGTGTACCCCAACGGCAAAGCCGACGTGAACCACTTTACCGCAGCAGGCGGCCTGCCTTTCGTTATCCGCGAATTGCTGGACGCAGGCCTGTTGCACGACGATGTCGATACCGTCGTCGGACACGGTATGCGCCACTACACCAAAGAGCCTTTCCTCATCGACGGCAAACTCGAATGGCGCGAAGCCCCCGAAACCAGCGGCAACGACGACATCCTGCGCAAAGCCGACAACCCGTTCTCCCCGGACGGCGGCCTGCGCCTGATGAAAGGCAACATCGGTCGCGGCGTGATTAAAGTGTCCGCCGTGCGCGAAGGCTGCCGCATCATCGAAGCGCCCGCCATCGTGTTCAACGACCAACGCGAAGTATTGGCTGCGTTTGAACGCGGCGAATTGGAACGCGATTTCGTCTGCGTCGTTCGCTATCAAGGCCCGCGCGCCAACGGTATGCCCGAATTGCACAAACTGACCCCGCCTTTGGGCATTCTGCAAGACCGCGGCTTCAAAGTGGCGCTGCTGACCGACGGCCGCATGTCCGGCGCATCCGGCAAAGTGCCTGCGTCCATCCACATGACGCCCGAAGCCCTGATGGGCGGCAATATCGCCAAAATCCGTACCGGCGACCTGATCCGCTTCGACTCCGTTACCGGCGAACTCAACGTCCTGATTGACGAAGCCGAATGGAACGCCCGCGAAGTCGAACACATCGACTTGAGCGCCAACCAACAAGGCTGCGGCCGCGAACTCTTCGCCAACTTCCGCAGCATGACCAGCAGCGCAGAAACCGGTGCCATGAGCTTCGGCGGCGAATTTGCCTGATGTCCGTTTCAGACGGCCTTTTAAAACAGAAGGTCGTCTGAAAAATTATTGAAGCTGTTTAAACGGATCAGACGCAGCGTGGGCTTTGCCCACGAATAAGCAACGTCTCCCATTTTTCAAAAAGGCCGTCTGAAAACTTAGCCTCTTCCTGTTTGACCTCAACAAAAATGCCCCTATCCCACTTGGAGAACTGAAATGTCCAAACTGACCCCACGCGAAATCCTGACCGCCGGCGCAGTTGTGCCTGTGATGGCGATTGACGACTTAAGCACCGCCGTCGATTTGTCCCACGCCCTTGTCGAAGGCGGCATCCCCACCCTCGAAATCACCCTGCGTACCCCCGTCGGCCTCGACGCCATCCGCCTGATTGCCAAAGAAGTGCCCAATGCCATCGTCGGCGCAGGTACGGTAACCAATCCCGAACAGCTCAAAGCCGTCGAAGACGCAGGTGCGGTTTTTGCCATCAGCCCGGGTTTGCATGAATCCCTCGCCAAAGCCAGCCACAACAGCGGCATTCCCCTGATTCCCGGCGTTGCCACTCCGGGCGAAGTCCAACTGGCTTTGGAACACGGCATCGACACCCTCAAACTCTTCCCTGCCGAAGTCGTTGGCGGCAAAGCCATGCTCAAAGCCCTGTACGGCCCTTACGCCGACGTGCGCTTCTGCCCGACCGGCGGCATCAGCCTGGCAACCGCCCCCGAGTACTTAGCGCTGCCTAATGTCTTGTGCGTCGGCGGCTCATGGCTGACTCCGAAAGAAGCCATCAAAAACAAAGACTGGGATACCATCACCCGTCTGGCTCGCGAAGCTGCCGCTTTGAAACCAAAAGCCTAATAAGGTTATAGGTTAAAAAAGAAAAGGCCGTCTGAATATGATTTCAGACGGCCTTTTCTTTACTGCAAGCATACTGAATCAAGCATTATTCAGCTTGATATTTATCCTAACTGGCGGCATTGACACACAAAGATTCAATCTTACCTGCCCTCGGGAAGCGGATGGTGTAATGTCCTTTCTGATCGATTTCGGCAAAGCTGAAGCGGTTTTCAGGCGTATCACCATCAGCCCCTACTTCCAAAGCAATCCGTTTGCCTTTCGGGTCTTTTACAACGACACCGGGACTGACAGGCGCGAATGAAAGCACTAAACCGGCATCTGCCGAGCTATTAAAACCATACACTTGGCCACGTTTAACCTGTAAGGGTTGGTCAATGCAGCCTGTTTCGTTCAGAGGCAGTATTTTTTCAGCAGAGGCAAATGCCGCGCTCCCTAACCCTAATGCAAAAATCAAAGAAAAACTCAAATATTTCATATACTTCCTTTTAGAATTGAAATTTAAATACAAACAAATATTTAGTCCAGTATCCGCCTAATTCAAATTATCCCTGTTCCAACACTTTCCGTGCTGCTTCCACACCCCAATACAAAGCCTCTTCAAATACCGAATAGCTGCTTAAATCACTGTGTGCAAACAATAATCCGGCATTTCGATTTCTGATTTTTAATAAAGCCTCTTCGCTTAAATAGCCGGGTTTCGGCACGCTCATGCCATGTCCGCGGACGGTAATGTCAACATGGGAAACATGCCGCCAAAAGCCTTCGCCGTAAGCGGTAAGCAAATCTTGGGCGGCAAGCCGGAGCAGCTCTTCGTCGCTTGCTTCAAGCAGCTGGCGGCGGACGGATTGTGGCGTATCGTGATTGAGCGCGGCGTAGGCGGTAAAAATCGTGCGTTCAGGACGGGCAACCCGAATAAACTGGTTGGTCGCAACAACATAACCCAGCCCTTGGCTGCCGTAAACCACATTGTCCCACGCAAGTTCGCTGTTGTTTTTTTCTTTAGGGAAACTGTGCAGTTCAAAATTGGAAATCAGCCATGGCGCGTATTCAGGAATGTCCAGACCAAATTGTTCGGGAGATTCAATAATGCGGGCGGCAACCATCAGCGGCATGGCGGAGATAAGGTATTGCGCGGTGACGGCAACGGTTTCCCCTTTTGCATTATCACGCAGCCACACTTCAATCCGGCCGTCTGAAAGCGGTTTGATTTTAACGGCGGATGCGTTGACGGAAGCAGGTTTCTCCAAATAGATGCGGTTTTCAGACGGCCATTGCCAGCCTTCCTGCAAACCGGCATGACGGCGCAGATTTTCAGAAAGATGTGCCAAACCTTCGGGCCAAGTGAGGATGGTTTCCACGCTGTTGCGGGCGGCAAAATAATGCAGTCCGGCAAAGGCGGATACTTGCGCTATGCCCTGTCCGTAATCGTCGCGGCAACAATAATCGAGATACCACAAAAGCTCGGGTGAGGAGTAGCCCTCTTGCTCAAGCCATTGTTTAAACGTCAGATGATCGAGTTTTCGCCATGTTTCATCTGTCGATGACAGCGCAATCGGAATGGCAAAAATTTTCTTACCATCATTGCCGTAAGCCTGTTTCAGACGGCATATTAAATCAAAAAACCGTTTGGAATCCGCATCTTCTTTCGGCAATAAATGTTCCACCCATTTATCCTGATACAAGAGGCGCGATTCGGGCGCATAGACCAAATCGGTTTCCCTAAAGCTGCCGTCCGACTGCAAAATACCGAAATCCGCCAGCATCTCGCGTACATACACGCTTTCTTTCGACGGCAAAGCCAAATAATGCGCACCGCTCGGCGCTTTCAGGCCGTCTGAAGACGTATAGGCGGCATTGTTGCCGTTGCGCTCGAACCCTTCCGCCAGCAATACATCACGATGACCGTGTTTCGCCAAATACCACAACGCCCCCAAACCCGCCGCGCCGCCGCCGAGTATCAGCGTATTGCATTCGTAACGTCGAGTCGGCGAGCTGAGCAATTTCCCGTCGCGCAACAAATGCCCCAACGGCAAACCGACACGGTTAATAGAAACCGGCGGTTTACGGTTGAGGTATTGGTAAGTTTGCCAAGAAAAAGCAGAGGCAGCGCCAAGCGCGGCGGTGTAACTGAGAAATTGACGGCGGGTTAGCATGTTTTATAAAAAGGTCGTCTGAAAAAATAAAAATGAAACGGTACAATGAGGTTAAACAGATCTCACGTTATTTATGTCCTGCCGAATAACCATGATAGGAGCTTCCGGAATGCGATGAGTCGCTGTCTTCAGCTTTGACATAGTTGAACAAGACGGTAAGGAAAATGATGAAAGCAAAGAAAATAATCGTCCCTACCCGTTCCTCTTCGTAATCACGATCGTTTTTATATCTGTCAGAAATCCATATCCATACCAACGCACACAGACTGACCACTATGCCGACAGGGCTACGTAGGTGCGGCGACAGCCAGGCCGGAAGGTTGACGATGATAAGAATCAGCATAGCAATGATACGGGCTACATTATCTCTACTCCCAACATTTCTATTGTCGCCCTTCAGCCAGTAAGAGAGCATCTCCTTAGTATCAAAAGACAGGCCGAATGCCTTTCTCATTTGACGGTAAGACACAGGACTGCTTTTACTCCAGACAATTTCATCCTTGCTCTGCTCGGAACACAGAATGACATTCCGGCCATAACTTTTCTTGCCGCTATATTCCTTGTAATGAAGCAAATCGCCTTGTTTGACTTTCCAATAAAAAGCGCCAGCCGCTGCCTCGACCCGCCCGCGGTAATGATCAATCAACATTTCACCGGCAGGATTGCCGCTTGAATCAAAGTCCGGCCATGTGTGTAAGGTTTCTGACAGCCGCCAGCGTTTTCCAGACTCAATCAGCCAGGCAAACCCTTGCTGCGTGTTATAAAGCAGATATTCCGTCCAGTATTCGGACTGATTTTGGTTATAGGACGATATTTCGGCAAATCTTACAGCCCCGATAATCAGATATTCTGTATCGTTCAGACGGCCTTTCGTACCAATGGAAAGCGTAAACAGGTTTTCTTGTTCTTTCCTTTGGGCATTTGCCTTCATCAACGCAACAGTATCTTTTGTCGTGTTCAAACTGCTGCCGCAAGACTGACACAAAAGGAAAGAAGTAACACCACTTGGCCAATGGACAGGAGCGCCGCAATGAGGACAGTTTTCAGAAAGAATCTCTCCTTTCAGACGGCCTGCACTTTCACGGATTTCATCATCACTACGCTTATTTTCCAGCTTCAAACTGTCCAAACTGACTATGCGTCCGAAGTAGGAGTCCATTGGAAAAGTCGAATAATCCAAGGTCAAAAACAAATTGCCCCGCCGCCAGTCGCAAACCTCGCCTGTCGCTTGATTCCCAGATAAGTTGAACGGCAACTCGCCTTGCGCATCGGTATTACGGTAATGTATGGTGCGGACGTCTGACGCAATAAAGGTTTGGCCATTAAAGATCAACGAACTGGAACCGGCTTTCACCGACTTAAAATTTTTCGGCCCCCGTCTCCTCTTCTGGGCAAGCAAACATGTCATCGCATATAAATCGCCAACCTCGGAAAGCCAGCCGGTCTGCCCGTCATCAAACAAGACATACCATTCATTCCATGCGCCGACATCGTAATGCACCTGCAATCGCCCAATCAGCGTAAATTTCCGATCATCAAAAACGCCTCTCGTTCCAATCTGCAACGGACTAAAATCCTCCAGCAACGCAGAATCACGCCCAGAATTGGCAACAAAATATCCGCTCCTCCCCTTACCGCTTCTAGCAACCAGCATACTGTGGCAATGGCCACACACCAGCGTCACGGCAGTAGCGGAATATGCCTCCACAGGCGCACCACAGCTTGGGCAATCGGTTTTAAAAAAAGGCGTTTTTTCCATATAACGTCAATATTTCAGTTTAATCAGCACAAGGTTTAAGGCCGTCTGAAAACGGATTGAATATGCTTTCAGACGGCCTGTCTTTTAATAAAGAATAAGTTAAATCTTTTTTCTTGATTGTTCTGCCATATGATGAACTTTGTTTTTTTCTTTAACTAAAGCCAAGTTTACTAATCGGCAAAAAATTGTACATCTCTCTCTTTTACCCATCCAGTCAGGCAAACGCCTTTTGCGACAATAAGAAACTGACCTTCATTATCAACATGAGTGGAAAGACGACATTTTTTGCCTTTGGGCGGTTTGATTTTCCATTCAGTCGGGAAATCGGTAGGTTTGGTGCAGTTGTCAGGTAGGCCCATATCATGGCAACTGATTTGGTTTTCTTTGATTGCCAAAGGTACTTTTTTTACTTTTATCCAAGAGTATCCTTCTTCGGTATTTTTGCTGTCATTACCGACAACGCAAAGGTATTGCATATAGTGCAATTGAGCGATTGAAGATGCCTTATCGCCTGGCTGAACTTGTAGGGATGTGCCTTGGTTATTACTGACATAAACTTGATTACGGCAATACTCTGTACGTTCATATGTTAATTTTTTTGCTTCGGCACTTTCTACTCCAAGCAAAAACAAACCTGCAAGCAAGTAAATAACCAATGGCAAACTTCTGTTTCTCTTCCAATTTTTTATTTTAAGCATTTTGTTTAAAAGCCTTTTTATACAAAATTTGTTATCTAATTTACTATTAGCCGATTTTTTCAGACGGCCTGACAGATTTTATTGTTCAACCAATGGTTGTATATCGTCCAGTATTCCTTCGCCACGTTGTGCAACCGTCCAAACAGCTCTTTCAGCCGCCAATTCCCTGCACAAGATTTCCTTCACTTTTTCCAATTTCATGCCACCACAGATAAATGCGTCAATAGCGGCGAAGCGGTGTTCCGGCCAAGTGTGGATACTGATATGAGACTCGGCGAGCAGTAAAACGCCGGTTACGCCGCCTGCGCCGCCGAAGGTGTGGAAGTGTTCGGTCAATATGGTGGCTTCTGCGGCTTGTGCAGCAGCTGTCAAAGCGGTTTTCAGACGGCCTTCATCTTTTAAGATGGCTTCATCGCAACCGTATAAGTCCAATAGGCCATGATTACCGGGCGCATGGGTCATTTATGGCCTCCGGAATAACCGCTGCCGCCGTAATAGCCGCCGGAGTGCATACGCGAGCCGTCGGAGTCGGAAGAGCCGTAGCTGATGATCATGGAGATGACGATGATGATGGTACTGAAAATGATGTAAGTGATTCTTGACATATTAATCCTCGTCCTCGTCTTTTTTGCCCATACTCCACAACAACCAGCATCCTACAAAGATGACAGTAAGTGCGGCAGAGCTATCGCCGGTCAAAAGCGCAGGGAGATTGACGACAACCAAGATGGCGGTCATTATCATTCTTAATGATTTATCAATGCCGTCCGCCGCCATGTTTGCAGTGTAATGCGGAGCTTGGCTGGTCAGATTAAACGCATCTGCAATTTCCCGATAAGCAATTGGGGCACTTCTAGTCCATGCCATTTCGTGACTGTTTAGTTCGGAGCCAATCTTACGGCTTTGTCCGTCTCGGTAATCGCTGTAATAGTTCAAATCACCGTTTCGGACACGCCAATAAAACGCTCCGCTGGCAACCTTGACCTGTCCGCCATAGTCATAAAGTTTGCCATAGCCTTGCGGTTGGCGGTTGCGGTCGAGGCGCGGCCAATCGTTCAAGGTTTCGGAAATATTCCAACCTTCATCAGCTTCAACCAGCCATAAGAAACCCTGTGTAGGGTTGTAAAGCAGATACTCCGTCCATTGCCCTTCGGGCGTGAGCGTACGGTTGAGGCCGCTGAACAGGTTTTCGAATGTTTCCTGTGCGTCGGTTTCGGCGTATCTGACTGCGCCCATAACGTAAAATTCGCGATTTTTCAGACGGCCTTGTCTGCCGACGGGCAGGGTAAACAGGCTTTGCTGCGCCGTTCGCATGGCGTTGGCGGTAATGAGTTCGGCTTTGTCTTTGCCGATTGCCAATTCGCTGCCGCAGCTTGGGCAGTTGAGATGGGCGGTGAGGCCGTTGACCCAGTGGACGGACGAGCCGCAGTTGGGACAGTTTTCTGAGGAAATACTGCCTTTCAGACGGCCTGCGCTTTCTTTGATTTCGTCTTCGCTGCGGGTGTTTTCCAGCTTCAAATCATCCAGGTTTACCATCCGTCCGAAGAAGGCTTCAGGTGTTTCGCTGCTGTAATCGAGCGTGATGAAAAGGTTTTCGCAACGCCAGTCGGAAACCCGATTTTCTGTATCCTCTTTCAAAACAAACGGCAACTCACCCTGCGCGGCCGCATGTTTCAAGCTAATGTTGCGGACATCGGAGGCAATATAGCGTTTATCTTGAAAAATCAGCTCGCTAAACCCGGCTCGCGTGTCTTCAAATCTCGGCGGATTATCGATTTCGACCGGCATGGTCATCACATACAAATCGCCCGCCTCAGAAAGCCACCCGGCCCTGCCGTCGTCAAACAGCGCATACCATTCGTTCCACGTGCCATCGTCGTACTGCACCTGAAGCCGTCCGACCAAGGTAAAGCGTTGTGCGACAAATGTACCGCTGGTTCCGATTTGCAGCGGACTAAAATCTTCCAGCAATGCGGAATCGCGGCCGGAGTCGACAACGCCGTTATCTTGCCGCACCAGCATGCTGTTGCAATAGCCGCACACCAGCGTCACGGCGGAAGCAGAATGCGCTTCGACAGGTGCGCCGCAGCTTGGGCAGTCGGTTTTGAAGAAAGGAGTTTGAGACATGGGTTTGCTTTTTCAGAATGGGTTGGGATGTTTCAGACGGCCTTAACGTTTTTGAAGTCGGACAGACTTAATCAAATCATTTGAAAGGCCGTCTGAAACCTTTTCCACAGAAGCAGCTCAATGCTTCTTTTGAATGATATTTTTCAGACGGCCTTCAATTGATCAACCAATCAGCTGTTTCAACACTTCAGCCTTGGCTTTGTCAAAATCTTCTTGCGAAATCAAACCGCCATCGAGCAAAGACTTGAGTTTTAACAATTTCGCCTGCGGATCTTCGGCAGCCGGCTGAACATTTTGCTGAGCCTGTTGCGCATTCGGCTGCATCATGCCAGACATGGCACCCGCCATCGCCTGACCAATACCGGCACCCACGCCCAAACCTGCACCGATTCCGGCAAGTCCGCCTTCATTTTGTGCCGCAAGCGGGATGGATTCGGCGGTTTGATATTGGGTGTAGCGACCCAAATCGCCGATAACGCCCATCGAAATTTTCTTATCCAACGCAGCCTGGATAGAAGCAGGCAAGGAAATGCTTTCAACCGTAAAGTTTTCCAGCGCCAAACCCAGCTTGGCAAATTCCGCACCGAGCAATTCGCCGATTTTTTGCGACAGCAAAACTTGGTTCGCAGCCATATCCAAAAACGGAATACCGGAGCTGCCAAATGCGGCCGCTAACTGGGTGACTGCAATATTGCGCAGTTGGTTTTCCAAGTCTACACCGCTGTATTGCGCCGCCACACCGCTGACTTCTTTGAAAAATTTTGCCGGATCGCTGATGCGGTAAGAATACATACCGAACGAACGCAGTTGTACCGCGCCAAACTCGGCATCGCGCACGGTAACAGGTTGGGACGTACCCCATTTTCGTGCAAGCTGTTGTTTGGTATTGAAAAAGTAAACATCCGATTTAAACGGAGATTCAAAGAGCTTGTCCCAGTTTTTCAAATTGGTCAGCACCGGCAGCGTTTGCGTATTAAGCGTGTAACGCCCCGGACCGAACACGTCGGCGGTCACGCCTTCATCGACAAACATCGCCATCTGCGCCTCACGCACAGTCAGGCTCGCACCGTTTTGGATCTCCTCATCGGCAATCGGAAAACGCCACATCAGCAGGCTGTCGTCAGGATTCGGCCATTGGATGACGTCGATAAACTGTTTCTTGATAAAGTTGAACATCGCAGTTCCTTATTTTAAGAAGAAGGGATAACTTATGGGCAGCCAGGTCAATTTGCCTGGTCGGTTATATCACTTATTTTATATAAATAGAATGTCATACGATATTAACATTCAAAATGTCTTTATGCATGGGAATAGAGTGGGTAGCTGTATCTATTTTTACTGTTAAGCCCACTAGCCGACCTAGAAACATTAACATATCATTAAATCTCATGCAGACTCTGTTTTACACGATTTTTCTGCTTTTACCTGCGCTATATCATAAAAAAGACAAATACAGGTAGAAAATCATTAAACACCATACCAAGCGTTCACTACACCTGTTAATATTTATTAAATCCTAGAAATTCATCATGCTGTATTGTCAAATTATCACATTGGCTTTCATAAAGTAAAAGGAATTTATATGAAAAATTCTGCTCATTTCTGTTTTGCTGTGTTAGCACTCTCTGTTGCCGTAGGTACACAGGCTGCCCGCCCTGTTGAATTTACCGTTGGCAGCGAATATTACAACGAGACCTATCGCGAATATGAACAAGATGGCACTCGCTTAATGCAGCAAAAAGGTAACTTATGGTCTATTAATGCCGGCGTAAAATACCGTTTCAACGATCGCCATGCGGCAAAATTAGAAGGCCGTTATTCGCGCGGTAAAACAGATTACACGGGAAGCATACAATATATAACTGAGGATTATATCGATGATTCAGCAAGTTATGGCTCAGCCACACTCAAAAATGCACCACGCCGCGCATACGATATCCGTGCTTTATACGAATACACACTCCCGATTAACGATCGCCTTAGCATTACTGCCGGAGCCGGCTTGGGACACCGCGTTCTGAGAGACTTAAGCAGCCGCATTGATCCTAATGATTATGACCGCAAAAACCGAACTACATATGCGCAAATCAATACTGGAGTAAATATCACCCTTCCTGCAAACTTTGAGATATCTCCCCGCATTGCCTACAATCGTGCCGTGAAAGGCCGCCAATATTCTTACGAACCCGACCAGGTAGAAACCCGAATGAAACAAGGCGGCGGACAAGGTATCGAGGTTGAAGTGCCTATGTCTAAAAAATTCGCTAACGGCTCCAAAATCAGCCTCGCTCCATTCTATCGCGGCTGGAAAGTTAAAGAATCGAACCTTACCGTTACGGAAGAGTATGACTCATATGGATTGGGATCTATAGAACCTAAAAACCACACCCACGAAGCGGGCGTAAGATTGCAATACTCTTTCTAATTTGATGAGTTTAAGTAGTTAAAACGTTTCAGACGGCCTTGTATATAACAGGCCGTCTGAATTTTTTGATACCTCCCAAATCTCATCATTACGCTAATACCATCAGGCATAAGACATCATCCGTCAAAAAAAATCTACCGCTGTTTTTTTCCAGACAAGATTTGAGATGAGTACATCTTTTGCGATCAAGCCCAAAATCAAGTCAAACAAGCAGCGTTCAAAATGCCAATCGAAATGGACACTGCGCCAAATAACGCACCGACGGCGACATTGTTGCCAATAAGTTCTGCGGTAGCGCCTTTAATCATCATGGTGGCGGCGAAATAGACAAAAATCTGAATCACGGCTGCGGCAAGGGCCCACAGGATAAAATCGATGAAGCTGACGCTGTGGGCAATACTTGAAGCCAGTGTCAGACAGAAACCGACCAACGCGCCGCCAAATGATAAGGCGCAGGCAAGGTTGCCGTTTTTAATCAGGCGCAATTCTTCAACGGGTGTAATCCGCAGATATACGGCGGCAAAAACAACGGTCATGGCGATACCTACCAACATATATTGCAGGTAGAGCATATATTGGGACAGAGAAATACTCACGATAAGATTCCTTGGTTTGCAATAAAGTGATTATGCCATACTTTTGAAGATAAACCCTTTAGAAAATACGGAATTTTGGAAGCACTTCAGGCCGTCTGAAACAGTCTGTTTTTTAATTCATGTTTTATTGTGATAATTGTTGACGATTTTTGTATATTTATGTAACTATTGCGCACCGCCATTTATTAGAGCAAAGAGGAGAATATGAGCATACTCGCCGCTATCCGCCCTAAAGAACCTTTGCGCCATCTGCGCTGGTTTGACATGCTGATTGTTACCGCCATCCTGTTCGGTCAATTTGCCTACCGCTCCACCCAACTTTATATCGCCAGCCTGATGCCGCAAGTGGAAACAGCCGCCGTTGCCGAAGAGGCGCGCGATACTGCGGTAACCGGCGTGGCTTATTCGGAAAACATGAGCCTGCAGTTGACACTGCTTGCTATTGCTTTGATTTACCTCATTATCCGCCGTTTCGACTTCAAACAATTGCCGATTCGTTTTAATTTAGGCGTGTTGTTTTGGACGCCTGTGATTTTTATCCTGATGGGCCTAACCGCCGATGCGGTAACTTCGTTAAGCGGCGGCTACAATTACTTTACCACTGAAATCTTCCAATACATCAAACCATTATCCATCTTCGACAAATTTGCCGCCCTTGCGCCGATGGCCATCCTCTACGGCCTTTTAAACGGCTTTTATGAGGAATTCTGTTTTCTCGGCCTTTTGACCTGCGTGGAAGACAAATACAAATGGCAGGCATTGGCCTATTCGACCTTGGTGCGCATCTCCTTCCATACTTACCAAGGCATGCTTTGGGCAACCGTTATCGGCGTCGTTTTCGGCTTGATGTACTACTTCTTCTACAAATACAAAGTCAAAAACCTGCTGCCGTTTTTCCTGATTCATGCCTTGGCAGATATCTTCGGCTCCGGTTTCATCTATTTGATTTGCGCTTAATGGCAACAGTTGGCTGAATAAACAAGGCCGTCTGAAACATCATTTTTCAGACGGCCTTTTATCATCTATCGGCTTACTTAATCAACGTAATCGCCACATCCGCATCTTCCGTTGCAACGGCCTCAATCACGACATCGCCGCCAAACCGCAACACCGAGCCTGCGCCGACCGTATGTTTTTCCTTCTGATTCAAGGTTACGTCAAAGCTTCCTTTTCCAACGGCAAAAATCAACGTTTTAAAACCCGGATGATCGTGCGGCTTAATCTGCTCCCCTTTTTTCATGTCTTTCTTAACGACCATGTAATTTGCACCGCTGAAAATCTTACCGTTTTCAGAAGAAACCTCTCCCAAAGGCGCGGCAGAAACGGCAACGGAAAACAAAGCGGACAGCAATACGGCAGCAATATTGGCAACTTTCATAACAAGCCTTTCTTGAAAACAGGGCTTTCATTCTACAAAAAACCACTATATTGTTCAATAATAATTCTCATTTCTTAATCTACAGGCCGTCTGAAATCCAACGATATTTTTCAGACGGCCTGATTGGCCTGTATAATATTCTCTTATTAATAAAACCGCTTTACATACCATCAAATGGAAACCGTCAGAAAAGATCCGCTCGGCTCGGCCTGGATGGTTATTGCCGCGCTCGGCTTTACCGTCATGAACCTCTCCATCAAAGCCGCCTCAACGCAATTCGGCTTTTCCAGCGGCGAGCTGGTCTTTTGGCGCATGCTGGTCTCCACCCTGTTCTTAGGCATCATGGCCAAAGCGCAAGGCAACACGTTTTCCACGCCGTATTGGAAAACCCATCTCAACCGCAGCGTCATCGGCACGCTTGCCATGATGTGCACGTTTTATTCCGTCATGCACCTGCCGCTGGCAACAGGCGTCACACTCAACTACACGTCTTCCATCTGGCTGGCCATCTTTTCATTTTTCATTTTAAAAGAACGAATTACACTTTATACCCAAGCCATTTTGGTTATGGGCTTTATCGGCGTTATCCTCTTGCTCAACCCATCTTTTCAAGGCGGACAGGAGTTTGCCGCGCTGGTCAGTTTGGCAGGCGGCGCCATGTCGGGCTGGGCGTATTTGCAGGTGCGCGAACTCTCGCTTTTGGGCGAACCGGGCTGGCGCGTGGTGTTTTACCTCTCGCTTACCGGCCTGATTATGGGCGCAGTCTGGAGCACCATCACAGGCTGGCATCCGCTGACCGTCTCTTCCCTGCCCTATCTGGCCGGCATCGGCATCTCCGCCATGATTGCCCAACTGGCCATGACCCGCGCCTACAAGGTCGGCAAGAAATTTACCGTTGCCTCGCTTTCCTACCTGACCGTCGTTTTCTCCGCTCTGTCCGGCGTACTGCTTTTCGGCGATAAAATCACTTGGCAGGAAGCTGCCGGCATGGTTATCATTGTTGCAGGCGGCGTGTTCAGCAGCTTTACTCCGGCCTCAATCAAAAAATTTCTGATGAAGCAATAATTTAACAAGGAGAACACCATGATTTCCATCCGCGAACAATCTTACGGCTTAAACGTAGCGCTGTACAACGAATTCACTTTGGACGATTTCCGCCAATTGGAAGAAGCCTTGTTGGCCGCAAAACAAAAAATCCATCTGCCCGACATCCTGTTGGACTTGTCCATGTTGAAAGACTTCACCATCGATATGGCGGTCGAGCAAATCAAATTCCTCAACCAACACGAAACCGACTTCGGCCGCGTTGCCGTCATTACCGACGACATTTGGATCAAACTCGGCGCGCGCCTTTCCAGCCTCTTGACCAACCAACATCCCAAATATTTCAGCGACGCTGCCGAAGCACAGGCTTGGTTGTTGGCAAGCAATTTGAAATAAAGATAAGGCCGTCTAAGCGCATTACCGGAGCAAATTCAAAACCGCTCAGGCTCAAACAACGGTATCACAATATTTTTCAAAGCATAAAAAAGGCCGTCCGAAACCTTGCAACCTGCAAAGTTTCAGACGGCCTTTCATCGTTTTTATTCAAAAACTTACATGACATTCAATACATCAATGCCCAACAACTCCAAGCCTTGTTTCAGCGTGTCGCCGGTCAGCTTCGCCAGTTGCAGGCGGCTGTTGCGGGTTGCGCCTTCTGATTTCAAAATCGGGCAGGCTTCGTAGAAGCGGCTGAACAGGGTGGCGATTTGATAGAGGTAGGCGGCGAGGTAGTGCGGATATGCCGTGTCCGCTACGCTTTGCAGTACGTCTTCAAATTTCAGCAGCTCAGCGGCCAGTTGTTTTTCCAAAGGTTCGGTCAAAACGGTTGGCGCGGTTGCGTCCCATTCGCCTGCTTTGCGGAACACGCTTTGTACGCGTGTGTAGGCATATTGCAGGTAAGGGGCGGTATTGCCTTCAAACGAGAGCATGGCGTCCCAGTCGAACACATAATCGCTGGTGCGGTTTTTGCTCAAATCGGCGTATTTGACTGCGCCGATGCCGACGGTTTTGCCGATTTTACCTGCTTCGTCTGCGCCCAGTTCAGGATTTTTCTCTTTCACCAAAGCAGTGGCGCGCTCGACGGCTTCGGTCAGCAGGTCAACCAGTTTTACAGTGTCGCCGCTGCGCGTTTTGAACGGTTTGCCGTCTTTGCCCATCATGGTGCCGAAGCCGATAAACTCGGCTTTTACATCTTCCGGCAGATAGCCTGCTTTGCGGGAAGTGGTAAAGAGTTGCTCAAAGTGCAGGGCTTGGCGGTGGTCGACGACGTACAGCAGGCGGTCGGCATGAAGCGTGCCGACGCGGTAGCGCAGACACGCCAAGTCGGTGGAAGCATAAAGGAAGCCGCCGCCTTGTTTTTGCACGATAAATGCGGCAGGTTCGCCTTCTTTGTTTTTGAACTCGTCCAAGAACACGACTTTTGCGCCGTCGTCTTCGACTGCCAGGCCTTTTTCGACCAAATCATCGACCACGGGTTGCAAATCGTCGTTGTATTTCGATTCGCCCGCCACGTCTTCGGGGCGCAGTTTCAAGCCCAGCGTGTCATAAACGGCTTGGGCGTGCGAGAGTGAAATATCGACAAACTGTTTCCACAATGCCAACACGGTTTCATCGCCGCCTTGCAGCTTCACAACGTATTCGCGCGCAGTGTCGGCAAAGGCAGGGTCTTCGTCAAAGCGCACTTTGGCGGCGCGGTAAAACTGCTCCAAGTCTGCCAGCTCGAACGCGGCATTGTCTTTTTGCTGCTCGACCAAATAAGCGACCAACATGCCGAACTGCGTACCCCAGTCGCCGACGTGGTTTTGACGGATAACGGTGTTGCCCATAAATTCCAACACGCGTGAAATGCTGTCGCCGATGATGCTGGAACGCAGGTGGCCGACGTGCATTTCTTTGGCAAGATTAGGCGAAGAATAGTCGATAACGACGGTTTTCGGTTGGGCAATTTTTGCTACGCCGAAACGCGCGTCGTTCAAGGCCGTCTGAATGTTTTGTGCGAGGAATTCAGGACGCAGGCGCAGGTTGATGAAGCCGGGGCCGGCCACTTCCGCGCTTTCAATCACGGCGTTGTCGGCCAATGCTTCGGCGACCTTTTGCGCCAATTCGCGCGGATTTTGTTTGGCTTTTTTCGCCGCCCCCATCACGCCGTTGATTTGGAAATCGCCGTGTTCGGCGTTTTTGGTCGGCTGCAAAACAACGGGGCTGTCGGCGATGCCTGCGGCGGCAAAGGCGGCGGCGGCTTCGCGTTCGACGGTTTGGTATAAATTCATGTTGTCGGTCTCTATCAATTCAAATCAGGCGGTATTTTAAAAGAATTTCGGGCTTTAAAACAGGGCAGGCTGCAATACTTTTCCAGCGGCTTGTTATACTTGTTATATGATTGCATTCTGATTCAACGATTTTGCTGTAAAGGCCGTCTGAAAGGAAAAGCCATGAACCCAAAAAATACGCTTTGTCTGATTGTCGATATTCAAGAACGCCTGCTGCCCGCCCTTTCCGGCGCGGACGAAATGTTGGAACGCTGCCGCCTACTGATTCAAGGCTTGACGGCTTTGGACATCCCCTTTGCCGTAACCGAACAATATCCGAAAGGTTTGGGCAACACTGTATCCGCCGTATCGCTGCTGTTGCCCGAAGGCACGCCGGTTGTCGAGAAAACCCGATTTTCGGCATTTTTGCCCGAAATTCAGGAAATCTTACGCAAAAACGACATTAAGCACGTTATTTTAGTGGGTGCGGAAGCGCATATCTGTATGCTTCAGACGGCCTTGGATTTGAAAGCGCAAGGTTACGCCGTATCCCTGCCTTTTGAATGCACCGCCTCGCGCACGACTGCCAACCGCGACAATGGTTTGGCGCAACTGAGCCGTCAGGGCATTACCGTTTCCAATGTCGAAAGTATTTTGTTCCAACTGCTCGGCGATGCCAAACATCCGGCCTTTAAGACCATCTCCAAACTGATTCAATAAAAGGCCGTCTGAAATGCAATACACCATCCGCCCTGCCCTGCGCCAAGACTTGCCCGCCATCGTCGATATTTACAACAGCACCGTGGCCACGCGCCAATCCACGGCCGATTTGTCGCCGACCACGGTTGCCGAACGCGAAATGTGGTTTGCCGCACACACGGACAAACGCCCGATCTACGCCCTTTACGATACCGACGGCACCGTATTGGCCTGGGGCAGTTTCAGCGACTACCATCCGCGCTACGCCTACCATATCAGCGCAGAAGTCAGCGTTTATGTCCGCCACGATATGCGCGGCGCAGGCGTGGGCAAAATCCTGTTGCGGCACATGCTCGAACGCGCGCCGTCCTTAGGCATCCGCAACGTCATCGCGCTTGTGTTCGGCCACAACTATCCGAGCCTGAACCTATTTCACCGTTTCGGATTTGAAGAATGGGGGCGGCTGCCACAAGTCTGCGATTTGGAAACCATGTTGGCAGACGTGGTGATTTTGGGTAAAAGGATTGTGGATTGATTACGGCAAAGGCCGTCTGAAAACTGAATTCAGACGGCCTTTTGACGGCAAAACCTTTATTGCGGTTTCTTCGCCAGCATGGTAACGAATTTAAACTGAATCGGATTGCCGAATTCGTCTTTCGCGTGCATCGAGCCCAGCTCTTCCTTGTATTCCACCAATTCCCAATCCTTATAGTATTCACGCAGCTCGCCCTCGCCAAACTTGAACGGGAACGGCATCGGGCAAGGGAAATCTTCCGTATCCATCGCAGAAACGATCAGATTATAGCCGCCTGGGTTGGTGTGTTCCTTCATATTGGCAATCACGTCAGGAACGTAACGCGGCATCAGGAACATAAACACCACGGTCGCCACCATATAATCAAAGTTTTCCTGAATATTGGCGGCGTTGAGGTCGTATTCAAACGCGCGGACATTCAACTCTTCAATACGCGCCAGCTCTTCCACGTTTTGAACCGCATGGGGATTATTATCGACAGCGGTAACGTCAAAACCTTTCAAACCCAGATACAGCGCATTGCGGCCCTGGCCGCAGCCCATATCCAAAACCTTGCCGACGGGCACGATGCCTTCGGCGGCGCGGACGGCCGAATGCGTCGCGCTCATGCCGTATTTCTTATTGAAATAGTCCGCCGCCTCGCAGTAAAACGACAGTTGGATTTCCGTGTCTTGCGTTTGCGGCGCAATAAAGTGCCATGCTTGCGGATGGATAATCCAATCGCCGCTCTCAGGCGTCAGCTCGTGCGTAGCCGTAATATTGCCCGATTCGTCCAATTCATTGAAGTTCAAACGGCCTTGGAGAACATTGAGGCAGCCCCAAGTACCGGCGGCGGTATTGTGTTTGGACAACAAGGCTTCGGGAATCTCGTCCGCCGTCCACACCGGCATCTGTTTGTAACAAAACAATTCTTGCTGTTCGCTCATCATATTTCCTTTCTATTTTGACGGTTTCAACACAGCTTCTGCCAAGGCTTTCTGAATGGCAATCACACTCTTGTCGCTTTTAAACTGCAAGGTTTCGGTTGGCGCTTCGCTGGAAGAAACCCAAATCTTCAGCTCGGCATCCAAATCGAAATGACCCGAGGTTTCCACCGAAAAGCGTGACACGGAACGGTATGGAATCGAACGGTAAGACACTTTCTTACCGGTCAAACCCTGTTTGTCCACCAACACCAGCCGATATTCGGTAAACACAATCAAATCGCGCACCAGGCTGAATGCCATTTTTACCTGTTCGCCATCAATCAGGATATTCGCCAAATCGCGTTCCACCGCATCGGCGTCTTTTTGTGAAGCATTGCCCAAAAGGCCGCTGAACAATCCCATATCTGCCTGCTTTCTATACGAGTGATAAAGTGCAGGGTATTTTACACGCGCAAACTGTATTTGCCGATATTTCAGACGGCCTTATGTTATGATACCGCCTTATTCGACAAAGACATGCCCATGGATAAACCCGTTTACCTCTACACAGACGGCGCATGCAAAGGCAACCCCGGCGCAGGCGGCTGGGGGGTATTTATGCGCTACGGCACACACGAAAAAGAATTGTTCGGCGGCGAAGCCGAAACCACCAACAACCGCATGGAGCTGACTGCCGTCATCGAAGGCCTGAAATCCTTAAAACGTCGCTGCCAAGTCGTCATCTGCACCGACTCGCAATACGTCAAAAACGGCATGGAAAGCTGGATACACGGTTGGAAAAAAAACGGTTGGAAAACCGCCGCTAAAAAACCGGTCAAAAACGACGATTTATGGAAAGAGCTGGATAGTTTGGTTCAACAGCACGATGTCCGCTGGACTTGGGTAAAAGGCCATGCCGGACATCCAGAAAACGAAAAAGCCGACGAGCTTGCCAACCGAGGCGCAGCAAAATTTTTATAACACTTCACCCATGACTGTACTCAAATATCTCAAACCATTCTTTTGGATTGCTATCATTGCATTGATTTATGTGACGCCAAAAGCACTTATGTTCGCCTATTCGCCCTTTCATGATGTCAATGATTATTTTAACTTTGGATTGTGCGATCACATTGAGAGTGCAGAAGAATGTGACGACTTAATCACGCCCTCCTATTTATTTTGGTGGTTTATACCCAAACCGTGGCTTTTCGCATTCATATCTCTGACTGCCATTTACCTTGTTCTAAAAATCCTGATTGAAATCATCCGATTCCTATTCAGACTGAGAAAGAAAAAACCATGACCTGTCCCATCTGCACTGCCGACAACGAAGACATTTTGCTGCAAACGCCCAATCTGCGCGTTATCGCCGTCCACAACGAAGCCGGCGCACCGGCATTCTGCCGCGTGATTTGGAATAACCATGTTTCCGAGATGACCGACCTTTCTCCTGCCGAGCGCAACGAAATCATGGAAATGGTGTATCAGGTCGAAGCCGCAATGCGCCAAGTTTTCCGCCCGGCCAAAATCAATTTGGCCAGCCTCGGCAATGTTGTGCCTCACTTGCATTGGCATGTCATCGCCCGCTTTGAAAACGACGCCAACTTCCCCGCGCCGATTTGGGCCGCGCCCGTCCGCGAACACGGCATGACCCTGCCCGAAAATTGGCCGCAACAAATCAAAAACTTAATCGCTTAAACTTTCAGACGGCCTGTAAGGTCCGACACGCCAAGCTTTAGGCCGTCTGAACATATAACGAAAGGAAAACCTCAATGACTTCCACCACGCGCCGCCATTTCCTGCGCACCTGCTCTGCCGCGGCAGGCGCAGGGTTGTTGCAAGCCTGCGGTACAGGCACGACCACCACGCCGCAAACCAAAACCACTTCCACCACCGCGAAAGCCCAAACCGTGCAACCTAAGCAACCCCATCCGCCACGTTCCGGCGACAACCTCCTGCGCGTTGTTGCGCCGTCAGGCTTCGCCGAAGACCCCAACCGCGTAACCACCGGCCTGACCCGCCTCTACAACGCAGGCTTTACCGTAACCAACCAACAAGCAGGCAGCCGCCGTTACCAACGCTTTGCCGGCAGCGACGCCCAACGCGCCGCCGACTTCCAAGACGTTGCCAGCGGCCGTGTTGAAACACCCAAAGTCCTCATGGGCCTACGCGGCGGCTATGGCGCGGCACGCATCCTGCCACAAATCGACTTCGCCTCACTCGGTGCCAGAATGCGCGAACGCGGCACATTGTTCTTCGGTTTCAGCGACGTTTGCGCCGTCCAACTCGCCCTGTTGGCCAAAGGCAATATGATGAGCTTTGCAGGCCCGATGGTGTACAGCGAATTCGGCAAAGCAGACCCCAGCGTCTTTACCATGGATTCCTTCATCCGCGGCACGACCAACAACGTCAACATCGTTGATGTCCCAACCATTCAACGCGCCGATGTCAACGTCGAAGGCACATTGTGGGGCGGCAACCTCAGCGTTCTCGCTTCCCTCGCCGGTACGCCCTACATGCCCGACATTCAAGGCGGCATCCTCTTTATCGAAGACGTCAGCGAGCAGCCTTACCGCATCGAGCGTATGCTCAATACACTTTATCTGTCAGGTGTTTTGCAAAAACAACGCGCCATCATCTTCGGCGATTTCCGCATGGGCACCATCCGCGACGCGTACGATTCCAGCTACGACTTCTCCGCCGTCGTCAACCACATTTCGCGCACCGCCAAGATTCCTGTGTTGACCGGTTTCCCATTCGGCCACATCACCAACAAAACCACTTTCCCGTTGGGCGCGCATGCCAAAGTCCGCAGTACCG
>NZ_JBQCXF010000004.1:0-49931 GCF_051956635.1 Neisseria sp. P0022.S010
AATAAAAACCAGGCCGTCTGAAACTTATTTCAGACGGCCTTTTTGATGAATAAAAGCGTATAATCGGCGCGTGATTTCCGTTGATGAAACGGCGGAAAAGATAAAGGATTTTTCAAACCATGCAAATTATTCATACGATTAAAGAATTGCGCGAGTGGCGCAAAACTGCCGGAAAAGTGGCATTTGTGCCGACCATGGGCAATCTGCACGAAGGCCATCTTGCGCTGGTGCGCGAAGCAAAAAAACGTGCAGATAACGTTGTGGTCAGTATTTTTGTCAACCGCCTGCAATTCGGACAAGGCGAAGATTTCGACAAATATCCGCGCACTTTGCAGCAAGATGCCGACAAATTGGCAGGCGAGGGCGTTGCCGTCGTGTTCGCGCCTGATGAAAAAGAGCTGTATCCGAATGTGGAACAGCGTTTCAATGTCGAGCCTCCGCACCTGCAAAACGAATTGTGCGGCAAATTCCGCCCGGGCCATTTCCGCGGCGTGGCGACCGTTGTGACCAAGTTGTTCAACATTGTTCAACCCGATACTGCCTGTTTCGGCAAAAAAGACTATCAGCAGCTGGCGATTATCAAAGGCTTTGTCGAAGACTTGAACTTCAATATCGAAATCGTCCCCGTCGACACCGGCCGCGCTTCAGACGGCCTGGCACTTTCCAGCCGCAACCAATATTTGAGCGAAGCAGAACGCGCAGAAGCGCCACGCCTCTATCAAGAGTTGCAAAACATTGCCGCCGTCCTGAAAAACGGCAATCTGGATTACGCCCAGCTTGAAGCCGAATGTATCCGCCGTTTGACCGATGCCGGCTGGGTGGTTGATTACGTTGAAATCCGCCATGCACACAGCTTGGCAGTGGCTCATGTTGGCGATAAAGAATTGGTGGTGCTTGCCGCCGCCCGTTTGGGTACCACGCGCCTGATTGATAATTTGGAAGTGGCTTTGGTTTAAAACCAAGCTGCTGTTAAAGGCCGTCTGAAACCTGTTTTTCAGACGGCCTTTTGTTACAATAACGCTTTTGCGTTTCTAAGGCTTTTCCATGTCCAAACCCACTGTTTCCCCGATGATGCAGCAGTATCTCGCCATCAAATCGCAGCACGCCGACAAGCTGGTGTTTTACCGCATGGGCGATTTTTACGAGTTGTTTTTGGATGACGCAGTGGAGGCGGCAAAGCTGTTGGACATTACCCTGACCACGCGCGGGCAGATGGACGGCGTGCCGATTAAGATGGCGGGCGTGCCGTTTCACGCGGCGGAGCAGTATCTGGCGCGACTGGTGAAGATGGGCAAAAGTGTGGCAGTATGCGAGCAGGTGGGCGAAGTCGGTGCGGGCAAAGGGCCGGTGGAGCGCAAAGTCGTGCGCATCGTAACGCCCGGCACGCTGACCGACGCGGCGTTTTTGGAAGATAAGGAAACCAACCGCATTGTGGCGGTGAACGCAGACAAGAAAAACGTTGCCATCGCATGGGCTTCTTTGCAAAGCGGCGAATTCAAAACCAAGCTGACGACGGCAGACAAACTTGCCGACGAGCTGGCGCGTTTGCAGGCGGCGGAAATCCTGTTGCCCGAAGGCAAAAACCTGCCTGACGGTTTTCAGGCAACCTCTGCCAACATCACGCGCCTGAACTCATGGCAGTTTGCCGCCGATGCGGGCGCGAAATTGTTGACCGAATACTTCGGCTGCCAAGACCTGCACGGCTTCGGTTTGGACGGCAAAGAACACGAAGCCGCCGTCGGCGCGGCGGGCGCGCTGTTGAACTACATCCGCCTGACGCAAAACCTGATGCCGCAACACTTAGACGGCATTTCGCTCGAAACCGACAGCCAATATATCGGCATGGACGCTGCCACGCGCCGCAATCTCGAAATCACGCAAACCCTCTCCGGCAAAAAATCGCCGACCCTGTTTTCCATACTCGACGGCTGCGCCACCCACATGGGCAGCCGCCTCTTGGCACTCTGGCTGCACCACCCCTTACGCAGCCGTGCCCACATCCGCGCCCGCCAAGAAGCCGTTGCTGCGTTGGGTTCGCAATACGAAACCCTGCAAGGCCGTCTGAAAAACATCGCGGACATCGAACGCATCGCCGCCCGCATTGCCGTCGGCAACGCCCGCCCGCGCGACCTCGCCGCCCTGCGCGACAGCCTGTTTGCCCTGAATGAAATCGAATTGTCCGCCGAGGGCAGTAGTCTCTTAGAAACCCTCAAAGCTGTTTTCCCCGAAACCCTACCCGTCGCCGAAACCCTCAAAGCCGCCGTGATGCCCGAACCTGCCGTCTGGCTCAAAGACGGCGGCGTCATCAACCAAGGTTATTCGGCAGAACTGGACGAGTTGCGCCACATCCAAAACCATGGCGACGAATTCCTGCTCGAGCTTGAAGCGCGCGAACGCGAACGTACCGGCCTCTCCACCCTTAAAGTCGAGTTCAACCGCGTTCACGGCTTCTACATCGAGCTATCCAAAGTCCAAGCCGAACAAGCGCCTGCCGATTACCAACGCCGCCAGACCCTGAAAAACGCCGAACGCTTCATCACCCCCGAACTCAAAACCTTTGAAGATAAAGTCCTGACCGCGCAAGAGCAGGCATTGGCATTGGAAAAACGCCTGTTTGAAGCCCTGTTGAAAGAAGTTCAGACGGCCTTGCCGCAGCTTCAAAAAGCCGCCAAAGCCGCCGCCGCCCTCGACGTACTCTCCACCTTCGCCGCCACCGCCGCCGAACGCGGCTTCGTCTGCCCCGAGTTCGCCGACTACCCCGTCATCCATATCGAAAACGGCCGCCATCCCGTCGTCGAGCAACAAGTGCGCCACTTCACCGCCAACCACACCCGCCTCGACCACAAACACCGCCTCATGCTCCTGACCGGCCCCAACATGGGCGGCAAATCCACCTACATGCGCCAAGTTGCCCACATCGTCCTCATGGCGCACACCGGCAGCTTTGTTCCTGCCGATGCTGCCCAAATCGGACCCATCGACCAAATCTTCACCCGCATCGGCGCCTCCGACGACCTCGCCTCCAACCGCTCCACCTTCATGGTCGAAATGAGCGAAACCGCCTACATCCTCCACCACGCCACCGACCAATCCCTCGTCCTCATGGACGAAGTCGGACGCGGCACCTCCACCTTCGACGGCCTCGCCCTCGCGCACGCCATCGCCGAACACCTGCTGCAAAAAAACAAATCCTTCAGCCTCTTCGCCACCCACTATTTCGAGCTGACCCGCCTGCCTGAAGCCCACGCAACGGCAGTCAATATGCACCTTTCCGCACTCGAACAAGGCCAAGACATCGTCTTCCTCCACCACATCGAACCCGGCCCTGCCAGCAAAAGCTACGGTATCGCCGTCGCCAAACTCGCAGGCCTGCCCAACCGCGCCCTCAAAGCCGCCCAAAAACATCTGGACGAACTCGAAGCCCAAGCTGCCGCCAATCGTCCGCAGTTGGATATTTTCAGCGCCATGCCGTCTGAAAATAGGGAAGATGAGGAAGGGAAAGCACAAGAAGTTGAACCTATTGATAATTTGCAGACCAATGAGTTGGCCGAAGCTTTGGCGCAAATCCAGCCCGACAACCTTACGCCGCGCGAAGCTTTGGATGCCTTGTATCGTTTGAAAGATATCTGCAACAAGGTGTCGTAAACAAGGCAAAGGCCGTCTAACATAGGGGAAACATATAATGAGTTTTGCTGACATTACCGTGGTGGGTATTACCGGCGCAGATTCTTATACCGAGGGCACGATGTACGCCGTTGCCCGCAGTTGCGCCGAATTGCCCGGAAGCCGTGGATTGCTGATCAGCCCGAGCCGTCCGCAAGGTTTGCCGGAAAATATCCGACATCAGCCTTGCCGGCCATTCGGTTATTTAGAATACAATCTGTTTGTTTTGTACCAACTGATGTATTACATCGAAACCGATTATTGTTTGATTGTTCAAAATGACGGCTGGGTGTTGAACGGTCAAAACTGGCAGGACGCCTATCGGGAATATGACTACATCGGCGCACCTTTGCCGATTTTGTTGGAAACCGAAGCCGACGGGCAGTTTTTCCTGAAGGGGACCGACCAATATTTGGCCAAACAGCATCTGATTCAGACTTCCCCGAATTTGGACGAGCCGCAGAACGGCGGTTTCAGCCTGCGCAGCAAGCGGCTTTTAACCATGCCGAGGCAACTGGGCTTAAATGTAGAAATCCGGCCGCCTTTGCCGCCGAAAGACGGAAAAATTGCCGGTATGGAATGGCTGGTGCGGCTGCACCACGAGGATATGTTTTTGACGGCGCAACACCGTTATAGATTGCAGGACTTGGGGCTGAAATTCGCGCCTCCGAATATTGCGACACAATTTTCTTCAGAAGTACCGTTTATCAATCGAATGAGGAATGTCCCTTTAGAGCACGTCTTTGGGGCGCACTGGATGGGCAATGTAGTCTTGACCGGCTGCAACCGTGTCCGTTTTGCCCAATTGAATGAGGATAAATTGGAAACATTATCCCGTTTTTTTAGAAATTTGGGTTATGAATTAGAATAAATAAAGGCCGTCTGAAAGTTCAGACGGCCTTTTTTAATGGCTGTTAATGATGATGGTGGGCATGGCGTGCGGCCGCGCGTTTGGTACCGACAGGTACAATCAGCGTCGCGTAAGTATTGTCTTTCTGACATACGCTTTTATCGCTGTAATCGGTCTCGTTCACCACTTTGATTTTCCACAAACCGTCAATCAGCGTAATCACATTGACCACGCCGTTTTTATCGGTTTTGCCGGAGAAGCCTTGAGGCTCGCGGTGGTCATGAGTTGATTCCAAGTCCATTTCGGCCAAAGTGTCGGAGCTGGCGGTAACAGTGGCTTTAACCAAAGGCTCGCCTTTGTACAGGACTTTGACCGGCAAAATACCGCCGGCTTTGACTGCGTTCGGATTTTTCAGCGGAACCAGTTCCAGCTCTTGGCCGATAGGGCGGGTCAATACCGCTTCATCGACTGTGCCGTTGCCCACTTGGACAAAACTCTTGCCGAACATTTGCGATTGTTCGCAATAGGTGGCACCGGCCAGCTGTTTCAAGGTTTGCTGTTTCCAGCCGTCTTGGTTTTTCGACCAGAAAGTCGGTTGGTAGGTCGCGCTGACCCAGTAGGAGCCTGCGGGCAGGGCGGCTTTGGAAACGTATTGATAGTTTTCGCCCTTATTCACCAAATCAACGGTTTTCTTTGAGCTGTCGGTCAATTGCAGCGGTTTGAAAATATGCACGCGGTCGTCGGCGATTTTTTCGACATTTGGGAAGTCATGGCTGTAACCCAAATCCGCATGCAGGATTTTACCGGCAGGCTGATGTGCCGGAGCGGCCACCCAAACATCGTGCGCCTGCGCCACTGCACCCAATCCCAGCAATCCTAAAAGCATCCATTGTTTCATCGTTTCTACACTCCATCTTTCTATTATTGAACAAAACGCCTAATGATTCGGCGAATACGAACAGTACTCTTTTTTATTAACTTTGTAAATAATATGGTTTAGATTTTATAGTTATAAATAATTATTTTTTGATTTCAGACGGCCTCGGTTTATATAACCAAAACTGATAAACCCAAAAGCAAACATTATTTCCCGTTTGCTTCCGATCCCGATAAAGTATCGCCATACTTTTAATAGGAGCCGACCATGAATATCCGTACCCTTTCTTTTGCCGCATTGACCGCCGCGCTGGCGTTGAGTGCCTGCTCTCCCAAAAACGAACAATCTGCCGACAATGCCGCTTCCGCAGGCAAGGCCGGTAATGTGAAGCTGTTGAACGTCTCTTATGATGTCGCACGAGATTTTTATAAAGAATACAATCCTTTGTTTGTCAAAGAATATGCTGCGAAAAACGGCGGTGCAACGGTTGAAATCCAACAGTCGCACGGTGGCTCCAGCAAGCAGGCTTTGGCCGTGGCCAACGGTTTGGCCGCTGATGTGGTGACCATGAACCAGACTTCCGATATCGAGCTTTTGGTGAAAAAAGGTTTGGTCAAAGCAGATTGGAACACGCGCCTGCCGGATAATGCCGTGCCTTATACTAGCAACGTCGTTTTCTTGGTACGCAAAGGCAATCCAAAACACATCCAAGACTGGGGCGATTTGGCCAAAGACGGCGTGCAAATCGTTTTGGCCAACCCGAAAACCACCGGCAACGGCCGCTACGCCTTTTTGGGCGCGTACGGTTATGGTTTAAAAGTGAATAATGGCGATGAAGGCAAAACCAAAGATTTTGTGGCCGCATTGCTGAAAAACACGCCTGTATTTGAAAACGGTGGCCGCGCGGCAACGACGACCTTCAGCCAACGCCATATCGGCGATGTTTTGGTTACCTTTGAAAATGAGGCCAACTACGTCAGCAAAAAACTGACTCAAGACCAATTTGAAATCGTCTATCCGAGCTATACTATTATTTCAGAAGCACCGGTTGCAGTCGTGGACAGCGTGGTCGATAAAAAAGGCACGCGCGCCGCTGCCGAAGCCTACCTGAAAAACCTCTGGAGCGAACCGGCTCAAGAATTGGCCGCCAATCTTTATCTGCGTCCGCGCAATGCCGAAGTGTTGGCCAAACACAAAGCCGATTTCCCCGATATTGAAACCTTCAATCCGAATGAGAAGTTCGGCGCTTGGTCGGACATCATGAAAAAATTCTTTGCCGACGGCGGATTGTTTGATCAGCTTTCCGGTAAAAAATAAGGTGTGAACATGGAGGCCGTCTGAAATTTCAGACGGCCTTTTGTTACAATAAGCCTTTCCCTTATCCACCTTTTCCCATGTCCCAACGCAAAATCATCCATATCGATATGGACGCATTCTACGCTTCGGTAGAACTGCGCGAGCAGCCGCACTTGAAAGGGCTGCCCGTCGTTGTGGCGTGGGACGGTACTCGGTCGGTCATTTGTGCCGCGTCTTATGAAGCGCGCAAATTCGGTTTGCACTCGGCCATGTCGGTGGCGACGGCAAAAAGGCTGTGTCCGCAGGCAGTGTTTGTACCGCCGCATTTCGATTTGTACCGCAAGGTGTCGGCGCAGATTCATGCCGTGTTTCGGCGTTATACCGATTTGATCGAGCCTTTGTCTTTGGACGAAGCCTATTTGGATGTTACCCGAAATTTTAAAAATATCCCGTACGCCAGCGAGGTGGCCAAACGCATTCGCGCCGAAATTTTTGAAGAAACCGGTTTGACGGCCTCTGCAGGCATCGCGCCCAATAAGTTTTTGGCCAAAATCGCGTCCGACTGGCGCAAGCCGAACGGGCAGTTTGTATTGCCGCCGCCCAAAATCATGGCGTTTTTGGAGAGCTTGCCGTTGGGTAAGATTCCCGGTGTCGGCAAAGTTACGCTGAAAAAAATGAACGCCCTCGGTATGCAGACTGCCGGCGATTTGCGCCGTTTTGAGCGCGGCGAGCTTTTAAACCATTTCGGCCGCTACGGCTACCGCCTTTATGATTTGGCACGCGGTATCGACGAGCGGCCTATCAAAGCCGAACGCGAACGCCTGCAAATCTCAACCGAAATCACTTTGCCCGAAGATTTATCTTTGGCGCAGGCTTCAAGCCATTTGCCGCACCTTGCCGAAGACCTTTGGCGGCAGATTGAGCGCAAAAACGTTGAAGCCAAAGGCGTTACCCTCAAGCTTAAAACCCACGATTTCCGCATTATTACGCGTTCGCTGACGTATTCTTCCGTCCTGCCCGACAGTGCCTCGCTGCTTCAGGCGGCGCATACTTTGCTGCAACGCATACCGCCGCAACGCGAAGACGCCTTCCGCCTGATCGGCATCGGCGTGAGTCATTTACTGCCGAAAAACCAGCAGCAGACGCTTTGGTTATAAAGAAATAGAAAAGCATTCTTTCCGTTTGAAGATAGGGCGCAGGACAATATCGTTCCATAACCATATCGGCAGCCGTTTCAACAGGCCGTCTGAAAATTATTAGGAACAACCAGCCATGTCTTTATTCCGTCCTCAATTTTGGAAAATCCCCGAAACCAATGATGCCGAACGCCGCCGCCTGCCTGAGTTGGCGGCTGCTTTGGAGCGCCGTTTGCAAGACATTGCCGCGCGCTATCCGCAAGCCGTGTTCGCATCCAGCCTTGCGGTTGAAGATATGGTCATTACCGATGCCGTGTGCCGTCTGAAACTGCCTATCCGCATCATTACGCTCAATACGGGCAAACTCAATCCCGAGACCGCCGCGCTGATTGCCGAAACCAATGCGCGTTATCAAACCGAATTGGAAGTGTTTTATCCCAACCGGCAAACCGCCGATGAATTTGAAGCGGAATTTGGCACGACCGCCATGTACGACAGCGTCGAGTTGCGCCGCCGTTGCTGCCATATCCGCAAAATCGAACCGCTCAACCGCGCTTTGCACAACGCGCCTGCCTGGCTGACCGGACAACGCCGCAGCCAGTCTGAAACGCGCAGCGAATTGAATTTTGAAGAGCGGGATACAGGCCGCAACATCGCCAAATTCAATCCTATTTTCGATTGGGAAGAGCAGGACGTTTGGGCATATGCGCACGAGCACCAAGTTCCGCTCAATGCGCTGTATCATCAAGGCTATCCCAGCATCGGGTGCGAACCCTGCACACGCCCGGTCAAGCTGGGCGAAAATATCCGCGCCGGACGATGGTGGTGGGAAAGCAAAGACAGTAAGGAATGCGGTTTGCACAAATAATCAAAGGCCGTCTGAAAACGTTTCAGACGGCCTTTTTGACGGCTTAACAAAATGATTTATCAAGAATTTGTTTTTCGCTCAACGAAAGTGGAAAGCAGGGCAGTATCGATGTCCCATTTCCAGATGCCTTGATCCGAGCCGTCCATGCCGCGCAGGAAGAGGTAGCGGATGGCGATTTTGGGCAAGGGTTTGCCGCGCAGGGCATAGTAGCGCGCAATGGCAACGGCGTAGATCAGGGCTTGCAGGTAGTAGTGATGATGCGCCACGGCTTCATTCATCGCCTGTTGCGTATACGCGCTTGCATCGTTGCCCAAATGGTTGGATTTGTAGTCGATTAAAACGACATGGCCGTCTGAATCTTGGCAAACTATATCGATAAAGCCGTTCAAATAGCCTTGTAAATCATGGAAATCAAGCAGTTGCGCGGCTTGGACGCATTCGGGCGGCAGGTTTGCTTCGCTTGAGGCAAACCAACGGCGTAAGTCGTCCAGTTTGAAATCGTCCATGTACAGGGTGAACCCCATTTCGGGCAGGCGTCGGCTCGGCGGAATCTGCGACAGGCTCTCGTTGATTAAAGGAGTCAGGCGGCAGGTGTCGAGCATGGCGCTTACCGTCGGCAGCCATTTGTCTTCAAAGCTGTGGCGTTGCAAAACTTCGGCAATCATTTCGGATTGGCTCTCGGCAGAGGCGGCGAAGTCGAGTTTTTCCAGCATTTCATGCAAACATACGCCGGCATTGGTGCCGCGGGGAAAATGGTGGATATCGAGGCCGTCTGAAAGCGGGGACGGCAGGTTTTCAGACGGCATGGCACGGTCTGCGCTTTCTGCCGGGTCGATGGCAGGTTGCAAAGGCTCGTGTTGTTCGTCGGTTGACTTAGTATGCCTGCTCAAACCGGTAAAGCTGGTGTGGCGGATAAAGTCAAAATTGCGGTGTTTAATGCTCTGTGCGCTCAAGGCTTGGTCTTGCTGGCGGCTGTATTGGTAGACGGTTTCCGGCGGGGCTTCTTCCGTGAAGGTGAATTCCGTATTTTCCGGCGCGTTTTTGATAAAGCGTTGCCAGTTGGTTTTGAGCATTTCTACAACATCTGTCGTGCTTTGATAGCTTTGGCTGACGCTTTCGCGGCCGGCCTCTGGCAAACCTTCAAGCAGATAGGCAAAAGGATTGTTCGGCGTACAGTTTTTGTTGGCGGCGGCGTAGATGTTGAGCTGTTCTTCGGCGCGGGTAAGGGCGACATAAAGCAGGCGTAAATCTTCCGCCGTCTTTTCGTCGGCAAGGTGGCTTAGTTCTGCTTCCGAGGTTTGCGATTTCGCCAGCAGTTCGGTTTCGTGGTTGTCCGTATGCAGGATTTTCCAGTTTTCTTTGGAATTGTCTTTGGTATCCCACGCGAAGGGGCAGTAAACCAAAGGATATTGCAAACCTTTCGACGCGTGCATGGTAACGATTTTGACCAGTTTTTCGTCGCTTTCAAGACGGATGGTTTGCGCATCTGACGGGAAATGGCCGCTGCGCGCACGGCTGATTTGCTCGTTTAACCATTTATGCAGGGCGGCAGGGTTGCGGCTTTGGCTGTCTTCTTCGGCCAAAAGCTCCAAAATTTGGTAGTAATTGGTCAGGCTGCGTTCGTTGCCGCCCTTGAGCAGGCGCGTTTCGATGTCATGTCGGGCGGCAAACTGCTGCACGGCGGCAAAAATGCCGCCTTTCCGCCATTTTTCCATGGCTTCGGCAGACGACTCCAGCCATTTCAGCAGCTGATGTTCGTTGTGGTTGAGTTCGTATATCTCTTTGGCGGTATAGCCGAACAAAACGCCGGTCAAGACAAAGCGCAGCCAGTCGGTTTGCCTTGGGTTGAGCCAAAAGCCGATCAGCGCGGACAGCGAGTCTGCCTCGGCGGAATCGAAAACAGACTGGCGCGACAGCAACACGCTTTGGATACGGCGCTGTTTCAGTTTTCCGGCAATCATCGCCGCTTCGTTGTTGGTGCGCACCAAGACGGCAATATCGCCGGATTCCAATGCGCGACCTTTGAAATTCAGACGGCCTTCGGCCGCTTCATTGAGCGCAAAGGCAATTTCATCGGCGCAATATTCGGCGGCTCGGCTGCGCAAAATCTCTTTGCCGGTTTGGTCGTCCGTATTGAGCCAGCGCACTTGGATAGCAGGGTGGTGTGGCGACAGCCGGCTTTCGGCGCGGCTGGCGGAGACCTCGCTGTAATCGATGTTTTCCAACACGAAGGGATGTTTTTTTTGTTTGAACAAGGCGCTGATGCCGTTGATCAGCTTGGCATGGCTGCGGTAGTTGACGGCGAGGGTGTAATGCCTGTCCGCATCTTGAGCGGCTTGCAGATAGGCGTAAATGTCCGCACCGCGAAAGCTGTAAATCGCCTGCTTGGGGTCGCCGACGAGAAACAGCGGGCAGCCTTGCTCGATAAAAATTTGGCGGAAAATTTCGTATTGCAACGGGTCGGTATCTTGGAATTCGTCAATCAGCGCGATTTCCCAGTTTGCCGCCGCCGCTTTTGCCAACGCGTTGCCGTGTTCATTGGTGGTCAATGCCTGATGGACGTCCAGCAGCAAATCATCAAACACGCGCTCGCGGCGTGATTTTTTTTGTTCGGCAATGGACTGATTGATGTAGGAAAGGAGGTCGAGTTGCAGGCAGATGAAGACCGCTTCTTCCGCGCTTTTCATTGCCTGCAAATCACGATTGAGATTAGCCAAGGCTTGCAGCTGAATAATTTCCGCCGCATCGGCATCGGCTTTATATTCTTTTTTCAGTTTGCTGTTGAGCGTGTCGATACTGAAGAGGCTTAATTTTTCCAGCGTTTGTTTGCTCAGGCGGGGCAGACGGTTGGATTCGGCATTTGTTTTTAAATCGACAAAAACATTTTCAAAGGTATTTCTTCTGTAGGTTTGGCCGTTAAGTTTGGGAAAGATTGCCCAAAACGCTTTTTCCAAGTCTTCCAACTGAGCGCAAATTTTTTGCCATGTTTCTTGAAGGTTGGCTTGGGCTTCTTGCAAATCACCTTCAGGCCGTCTGAATTTCAGATAGGGGCGGCCGGTATAGCTTTTGATTTCGGCAAGCATTTCTTCGGGCGTGCATTTCCGGTCAAAAACCAATTGTGCCAATGTGGTATCGGTTGCCACTTTCTGCCGCCAAAAATCCTGCGCTGGAATCAGCAGCCTCTCGCGCGAGTCGTCCGACAGCTCGACATCCAAAGGCGCGCCGCACAAAAACGCGTAATCGCGCAAGACGCGCTGACAGAAGCCGTGGATGGTGTAAATCGAGGCGTTGTCAAACTGGCTCAGCGCGGCTTTGAGGCGGAGAATCAGGCGATAGCAGCTTTCCTGACCGTCTTGCTCGCCTAAAGCCAAAGGAATCAAGCGATTGAGAAAGTCATCGGAGGATTTCTTCTCTTTTTCGTAATATTTATTCAGGCCGTCTGAAATATGTTCCGGCTTGCCGCCCAGGGTTTGGATTTCGTTTAAAACCTGCAATACTTCGTCCAAACGCGCGCGCAAACGGGTTTTCAGTTCTGCCGTCGCCGCTTTGGTAAAGGTAACGACCAGAATTTTCTCGATGTCTTTTTTTTCTAAAACAATCAGTCGGGTAAAGAGCGCGGCAATGCCGTAGGTTTTACCTGTACCGGCGGAGGCTTCGATGAGGTTGGTGCCGTCGATGGAAAGGGTGAGCGCGTCAAAAGGAAGGGCGGAAGACATGGTTGGAACGGAATAATATTAGCGAGGCATTATCATAACAGAGATAGTGTGTGGTTTTGCATTGATGATAAAAATGCCGTCTGAAAACTTTCTGTTTTCAGACGGCATGTCTTAATGGCTATTCAATGACTTCAATAGCGCATCTTAGTAGCGCAAACGGCGTTTGGCGTAGCTTGGTTGGCGAGGACGATAGGTATAACGGTTCGCCGCAGAAGCTTTAGTGTTGTCATAGTAGTGCACAACATTATTACCGTTGATGGCCGTATTGTTGACGCTCAAACCGGTTGGAGAGCCGGTAGTAATAACAACATTGTCGCTTTGGATGACGTTTGCCGTATTGGTTACGTTGGCGTCATTTTTACCTTTGGCGTTGATGCCGCCGTTTGGTTTGCCTGAAGCGTAGCTGCCGTTGACATTGACGGTCAGATTTTTTTCGTTAACGCTGCTGATCGCGCCGGAAGTATTGACTTTGTTGCCTTCTACTTCAACGGAGTTGTTGGATACTAAGTTGGTACCGTGCAGGTTGACGTCGCCGTTGTTGGCATTGATTTTAATATCGTTGCCGGCCGCTACATTCGCGCCTGCGGCGGTAGAAGAAGCGTTATCGGTTTTGTTGACGCCGACAGAGCCGTTGACGTGAGGAACGGCTACACCGGTTTCAACATTGATTGTCGCACCAGCGCCAATACCGACATTAACGGCTGTACCTTGGTTGGAGGCAGTATTGGCTGACTCGGTGAAGGTTACGCCGTTGCCTGCGGTAATGTTGACGTTGTTGTTGGCGGTAATATTGGATGCGATTTCAGCAGAGTCTTTGGCGTTGATGACAACATTGGCCGCATTCATATCGCCTTTGACGGCGGTAGATTCTTTTTTGTTTTCATCAGCGTAGTTGACGTTCAGGTTGGCATTCACATCAACGTTTGAACCGTCTTTGGTGTATGCGCCGACAGTCAAAGACGCGCCGCCTTGTTTGCTGCTACTGTTGCTGGTGTTGTGGGCGGCAGTGTTGTGGTATGAACCTGCATCAATGTTGATTGCACCGGTTACATCGTATTTTGTACCTTCATCAGACACTTTGTCATTTGCCAAAACGATGGCATTGCCTGCGTTGATGGTGGTGACGGTTGCAGTGGATTCATTGTGGGTCGAAGAGTTGCCTTGACCTTGTGCAGTGATTTCACCGCCGATGCCTTTGTTGGTGCTGATGCCGGCAGAAACGACCAAACCGCCGCCGTTTTGTTTCACATCGGATTTCGCGCCGCTGTGTGCCGCTGCATGGGTAACGTTTTTGGCAGACTCAATCACATTGCCGGTCGCATTAATCACGGTACCTTCTTGATTAATATTGCCGTTGGCAGTGATGGTGGTGTTGCCGCCGGTGTTGATGTTGGATACATGAGATGTGTCCGTTACGGTCGTTGCATCCGTTTTGGTGCTGGTAATGCCGACAGATACGCCGACGCCTGCGGCGTTATTTTTTCCGTATGCGGTGGCAGATACGCCCAAATCGGTTACGCGGCCGGATTCGGTTACTGTGCTGCTGCCTTTGGAGGCAACAACATTGACGTCATTGGCTGCGGAAATGTTGACGGATTCTTCGCCGTTGACTTGGCTGCCGCTGACGGTAACGTTTGAGTTGGAAGACAACTGGGTGTTTTTACCGGTCAAAATGCTGCCGCTCAGGCCGACAGAATGGGTGTCGGTGTGGGTATCGGTGAATTTGATACCGGCTTTGGCAGTCACGCTGCCGTTTTCTTTATTGGTTTCAGTACCGGAGTAGCCTTTGATGGAATACTCGTTGACCTGTTTGTTTTCTACCGCTTTGGCAGCATCGATGGTCAAATCGCCTGCGGAAGCCAGTTGCAGTTTTTGTGCCGCAAACAATGCAGAGCCGATCACATTGATGTCTTTGTTGGAAACAACGGTCAGGTCGGCATTGGAAACCAGGGTAGAACCGGTTACTTTTTCAATGCTACTGTTGCTGCTGGTTTTAGAGGTCGTGATATTGAAAATCGTACCTTTACGCGCGCTTTGTGCGGAAGTATCGGTGCTGGTGGCGTTTTTAATATCAACATTGCCTGCTTTGGAGCTGACGAATGTACCGGCTTGGCCTTCGACGGTACTGCCGTAAACGTTGACGCCGTTTTTTGCACCCAAAACTACGTTTGAGTTGGCAGTAATGCTGCTGCCGTGCAGGTTTTCGGTACGGTTGTTTTGAACTTGGCTTTCACCGCCGAACAGGCCGCCCCAGTATTTTTTCTGGTCATCGAGGCTGTTGGTGTTGATGGTGGTTTGCGTACCCAAGTTGATGTTGTTGACATCGGTAACGACATTGCCGTTTGCCGCGATGCTTGCGCCGTAAGTGCTCAAATCGCCTTCGGAAATCAAACCGATATCACCGGCTGCGGAGATTTTGGTTTCATGGGCGGTAGAGTTTTTGGAGGATTTTGTAGCGATACCGGTTTTCAGGGCAGCAGTTTCGTTTTTGAAGCTGACATAAGTCGAGCTGCTGTCGGTTTCGCTGTTGCTGCTCAATACGATGCCTTGTTGGGCGGCAATGCGTGCATCGGCAGCCGAGTTCAGTTCGGTTGCGTCCAATTGGACTTTGCCGGTGGTGGCGATATTGACAGAACCGGCATTGATTTTGGTTTGATGCAGGCTTTCGTCAACAGAAGAACTCAGGTTGTTGTTGTACCAAAGGCCTTTGCTTTGAGTGTGGTCGGATTCTGTACGGTTGGTGGTTTTTACCGCGTTAGAATTGATGTTGCCTTTGGCAGAAGCAGTCAGTGCGCCGGCATTGATGTTGGCCGCGCTTAAGTTGAGGCTTCCGCTGTTGTTCAGAGTCAATGACTCGGATGCATTGATATTGCTGGCGGTAAAGGTTTCCGTTTTGTTGCGGTCTGAACGGAAGTGCTGAACATTTTGCGCTTCTTTGCCGCTGGAAGATTTGTTGGCGGAATGGCTGGTAACCGTGCCTTTGATGTCGGTATCGCGGGCAAACAATTCCATTTGTGCGCCGGTCAGGTTGGCGGACTGGATGCTCAGGTTGCCTTTGCTGTCGATATTCAGGTAGCGGGTGCCGGTAATGGCGGCGTTTTGAATGTTTTGTTTGGCGCGTTTGTCGGTCGCGTGGATGCGGATGGTACCGGCGCGCATACTGCCAAAGATATGGCCGTCAAGAACCGGCGCATTTGAAGCTGTGTCCAAGGCTTCGATTTGTGCGGTTTTGTAGTCGAAGTTGCTTTTGCCTGAAGAAACGTTGATGGCATCGGCGGCATTGACGTTGGCTGATTTGCCGACCACAACTTGCGGCGCGAGCAGGTCAACCACACGGTTACCGCTCAAATTGCCGTTTACTTGCAGCTGTTTGCCATTGTCGCTGATATGGAAAGATTTCAACGTGCCGTCTGAAACGGTTGGCGTACCGACAACCAAGGATGCGCGGTTGGCATTCAGGATGCTGCCGCCGTTGTGGGTAATGCCGTTAGGGTTTGCCAAAACATAGTCTGCGGCAATACCGAAGATCTCTTGCTGACCCAAAATCAGGGAAGGGTTTTTGCTGACCACTTCGTTCAAGATCACAGATGCGGCCTGACCTTGGAAGTTTTTATTGGCAGACAGGTTTCCGGCCAGTTGGGATTTACCGGCGGACAGGGCGTTATTCAAAACGGCGCCGTGTTGGGAAACGTTGTACTTGTTGTATTGGTTGTGAGAAAGACCTTGGGCCGTCGGTGCGGCAATGTTGACGATGTCGACATTGTTTTGCTGCTGTACCGAAGTTTGGCCGATGGCTTCGATATTGGCGGCTACCGCTGCATTTCCCAGGAATGCAAAGCACACGGTGACAGTCACTTTGCCGGAAGCTGAGAGCTTAGGCTGATATAAAGTGTCGATTTTCATGGATTTTAATCCTTATTTATCGTGATGGAGAGTGAATCAGAAATCCCATATCGGGTATCGGATTTCTGTTGAGAAAACTTTTGAATGTATTAACATTGGTATGGAAATTTTTACAATCATACCACCAGTATGACCTTGTGTGCACTATTTCAAATGCAAATAAAAGCCGCTCATCTTGTTGATATTAATAGAAAATTAATAACGTTAAGATGAGCGGTTTATATATTGGATAAAAGGATATATATTTACATAATTTTAAAATGGAATGCGTAAAGAAACGGTCACATGATCCTGTTTTTCGCTGTTTGATTGGTTGGGCATGCGCGCAAAACCTTTGCCGTAGTCGGCAGAAAGCTGCCATTTGTCCGCCTTGCCCAAATTCAAACCTGCCACTAAGCCCATGGCGCGTTGCGAACCTTCGTGATGATTTTTGGCAACGCCGATGTCTGCGCCCAGATAAGGTTCGATATAGATGCCGTGAGGCGTATTGCGGCGGAAATAAACGGTATTGCTCAACAGGACTGCGCTGCTTGCGCTCAAAGAAGTCGAACGGAAACCGCGTACATTTTGATAACCGACGATGTCCATTTCTTTGGCGGCAAACAAATCATGCGGGCTATATTGGGCATCGATTTGGTGATGGTTGCGCACGATCCATTTGCCCAATAGGCGGTTTTGAATCAAATTGCTTTGCAAGGATACAGAGGTATAGCGCTTGTCAAACGGCGTATGTTCGGTATTTTTCGCAAACCCTTGTTCCACACCGATATTGTTGAGCCAAATGCCGTTTGGCAGGATGGCCGTGTGCGACAGGCCGACTTGTGCCGAATAAATTTCCGGGCTTTGCAATTCCAGTTTGCTGTCGGCAAATTTTGCAGTCTGTTTCACATAATCGATGCCGACATAGGCGGAGGCAATGTGTTTTTGACTGCGTGAGAATACGCGGTCTGCTTTGATTCCTGCCGCTTTGGATTGGGAGCGGTAGGCGTAGCGCGTTACGTTGGGCGTTAGGATGCTTTGCGATTGCGACGCGGCGGCGTAAGTGCTGAATGTCCATGCGCCGTAAGGAACTTGGTAGAACAGGCTGCCGCCGCGACTGTAATGGCTGTCGTGGTTGTTTAGATTGGTGTAGCCGTTTAGATAAAGGGAGTCGCTCAATCCCAACGGGCTGCCAATATTCAGGCTGCCGCGCAGTGTCGTGGTATTGGGTTTGCTGCCTTTATTATCGATGGTAATGCTGCCGCCCCAATGTTTTTCGGCATCGTTGTTGAGTTGGATGGAGGCGGTGCCGTCATCATGCGGATAAACATCGATGCTGACGTTGTTGCCGGCAACATGGTTTGCCTGTTCGATACCTTGGTCGAGGTATTGGATGTTCAGCGGTTTACCTTGATGATTGGGGAAGAGGGTATTGACGTTGACCGTACGGGAGCTGCCGGTAATTTCACGGATTTTGCCTTCGATGACGGCCAATTTCAGGACGCGTTCAGGCGTGGTTTCAAATTTGATTTGCGTGTGCGGATAGCCTTGAGCGATATACTCGGCAACGATGTCCCGGTTCAGTTGGTTGATGCTGTTTTGATTGATGCATTTGGGGAGCTTGGCTTCAATCTTTTGGGAATCGATAAGGGTAATGCCGGAAAGCTCGATACCAGTGTAATCCAAACATTCGGTATTGTTTTCAGACGGCCCTTCTTGTGCAACCGCGTCATTATCTTGTTTTTTCTGTAAATCCCATGCCGACTGCTCGCGTTTTTGGATTTCAACCGAATGAATCTGGTCGAGATTGTCGCGGAAGTCTTTGTCGAATTGGTTGGATACGTTTTTATCGATTTGATCAGGCGGATTCGGCGTATTGGCCGCATAGGCGTTCAGTGCGGAGAGAATCAATACGGGCAGGGGAAGGAGGCGGGATTTATACATGGTGTCGTAATTTTATAGGGATAATAATCGGGTTTATTTTATCGAAAATAGCTGTCTGGGGCGTATCGGTTTTTATCCTTGTCTGCAATCAGGGTTTATTAAGCAATAATGGAATAAATTTCTATGATGATACCATAAAAATATTAATGGGATTTGAATAACAAAAACCTGCCTTTGAAAAGGCAGGTTTTTTCAGACGGCCTGTGAGCCGTTAAAGATTTTGCAAACGTTCGACAGAAGGTGCGTAGTAGTAGGCGCCTGATACGGCTTTAGACAAATATTTCAGCAGTAAGTCGGTTTTGCCGTCTGCATCGCCGAACATATTGAGCAGTTGAACTTCGATATTGTGCAGCGTGTTGCAATAGGAAGTGAACATCAAACCATGTTCGCCGCTGATTTTGCCGAAGGGCAGGCTGCGGCGGACGATTTTCAAACCAACGCCGTTTTCTTTGACATTGACGCGGCCGAGATGTGAGTCGGGCAGGCGTACGTCTTTGCTGAATTCGTCGTTGGCTTCTTTGCTGCGGCCAACGCTGGCTTCTTGTTCGGCAGTAGGAACGGCATCCCATTTTTTCAAATCGTGCAGGTATTTTTGCAGCAAAACATAGCTGCCGCCGGCATCCGGTTTGCCTTCGGGAATAATGGCGACATTGCGTACATTGTCATCACCCTGAGGATTTTCCGTACCATCGACAAAACCGTCCAAGCCGCGGTCTTCATACAGGCGCAGGCCGTGTTCTTCAGTGGATACGCGGATACTGTCGCCGAATGCGCCGAAAACAGATTGAGCTAAGGCATAGGCGGCTTTTTGCTCGGTGGCTTGAATGTGGATATAGAGGTCGTGTTGGGTGGAAGGGGCAAGGCCGTTGCCCAATTCGGGGAAAGGTTTGATTTCACTGCCTTCGTCAGTATGGCCGAACGATTGCCATGCGCGGCTGCCGAAGGCAATGGTCAAACCCAAAATATCATTTGGAAAACGGGTTTTCAGTTTGGCCAAGGATTCCAAAGAAAGGCGGCAGGCAGATTTGATGTCTTCGTTGCGGCCGTCTGAAATATCTGCTTCGATAAAAATACCGGCTTGTGCGTGATCAGGAATAATAGCTGATTGAGGGTGGCTCATGATGATTCCTTTCAAAATATTATGGGTTTTTACGCGGTGGATTATACACTGAAAGTTTCAGACGGCCTAAAATCTGCCTTTTGATTTTTTAGGGCGGAAAGGCATGTTTGGCAAGATGTTTTTTGTGAGCGTCATTCTGTTGCAAGTGTTTACATTCGGGCTTGGGCGTTCACTGCAATGGCTGTTTGCGCCTTGGATTGGCAAAATCGGCAGACGTTGGCTGATGGGTATTTCCTATTTCATTACAAACGGCTTGCTGGTCGGCTTGCTGCTGGAATTGGGACATATGATGTTCCGCGTGGTGGCGTTTTGGATGGTGATCTTGCTGTTTGTGATGTATGCCGCGTTGGCGACATTTATCCTGTATCTTTTGCTGCGCCGTTTTGTAGCACGCCAACCGCTTTCTCGAAGCCTGCGTCTGTTTGCGCCTTTGTTTGTGATCGGTTTGCTCGGTTTGGGGATGTATAACGCCTATACGCCCGTGGTCCGCCATCAGACTGTATTCATCAATAAGAAAATGGATAAACCGCTGCGTATCGGCGTGGCCAGCGATTTGCACTTGGGGATTTTGTTCGGCGCACGTCAATTGGACAAACTGACGGACATTATGAAGCAGGAACAAGTCGACATGGTGTTGCTGCCGGGCGATTTGATGGATGATACCGTCGATGCGTACCTGAAAGAAAACATGAAACCGCATTTGCAGAAGCTGACTGCGCCAATGGGCGTTTACGCCACTTTGGGCAATCATGATTGGTTCCGCGATCAGAAGCGTATCAAACATGAATTGGAAGCGGCAGGTTTGACGGTTTTGGCCAATCAGGTTTTGGAAGTGAATGGTGTGTTGCTGGTGGGGCGGAGCGATGATTTGGATCACAAACGCCCCAGTGCGGAGCAGCTTTTAGAAGGTCAAAATACCCAATTACCGGTTTTATTGATGGACCACCGTCCTACTTCAATCGAAACCCATGCCCGGCTGCCGATTGATGTGCAGGTTTCCGGCCATGTCCACAACGGCCAAGTTGCACCTGCCAACCTTATCGTCCGTACGCTTTATCGTCTTGCTTACGGCTATGAGGCAATCGGTAACGGTCATTTCTTCACTACTTCGGGCTATGGCTTCTGGGGCATTCCCCTGCGTTTGGGTTCGCAATCAGAAGTGTGGGTGATTGACATCAAGTCAAAGCATTGAAATAGAAATATAAACTTCAGGCCGTCTGAATTTCAGACGGCCTTTTTTATGAAAATTGGGAAAAAATATTGAAATTGGATTATAATCGATGTTAATAAAATCAGCCACCGATATGAGTGGCATCATAACTAGGGAACTCACTATGGGCATTATCAGTCTTGCACTTATCTTCGTATCAATCGCCGCCGTCTTATTGTATTTCAAACAACAGTTGAAAGACCGCAAAAAAGACTGTCGCGAATCCTTTGTCTCTTTGCGCATTGCGCTCGACTGTCGGCATCAGGCCGTCCGTCATGTATTGGATGCATACAGCAAACACCTGCAAGAGCAGGGCATTGCATCGGATCAAAACGTTCAGCAGATGTGTGCCGAAGTCGAAACCGCATTGGCGCAAACCGCCAAAACATTTTCCGAATCCAAAATCAAACATCTGTGCGAAGCCGAAACAGCATTGAATCATGCGCTGAAAAAATTACAAACCGCCGTCAACAGCCTTTTGAAACAACATCCTGATGAGAAATTGGCCGGTTTGATGGAAATGCTGGATGCCGCAGAAGCAGAAGTCGCATCGGCACGCCGCACTTACAACCGCAGAGCCGGAAGCTACAACCACCATTTAAACAAATTGCCCAACCGCCTTGTCGCCAAGCCATTAGGCTTTGACAAGCAGGCAAGTTTGGTTCGTTTTACGGAAAACCAAACGCAACGAATAAGCAGCAATATATTGGCTTAAAAATAAAGCAGTTTATTGAATAAGCCATAAACAAAAGGCCGTCTGAAATATGAATTTCAGACGGCCTTTTTTGTGCTGTGAATGAGAAAAATACTTAGGCTTTTGCCAATTTATTGGGCAAAGCGGATCAGGCTGTCGGCAAGCTTATCGGCTGCAGTTTCATAGCCTTGTGCAGAAAAGTGAACGCCGTCTTTGGCTGCCAATCCTTGCGCCATCCAGTTTTTCATGCTGCATGCGCCGCCCATTGCATCTTGCCAAGACCAGAACATGATTTTTTCGTCACGGGCAACGCGTTGCTGCATTTGTTGTACTTCGCTGAGCAAGACAGGGCGGTTGCCGCAGCTGCCGTAGGCGGTTTTCAAAGATTCCGGCGCGCCGAGGATCAGGATGCCTGCGTTGGGCAGGGTGTTTTTGATTTGACGGATGTAGTTGCGCCATGTTCGTTCGGTAGAGGAAATATCGAGGTTGCCGGAAAAGGCTTCGTTGGTACCGTAGGCAAGGATGATTAAATCGGCTTTGGTTTGTGCCAAATCTTCCCACATGCCCGGCCGCCATTTTGACCATTGGGACAATTGCGCGCCGTTGATGCCCATGGCGGAAACGGTTACGCCGCGTCCGGGGCGTTCGATGTTAATGAAACCGATTTGCCAAGGCATGCTGCTGCTGAGCGTTATCGGTAGAGATGCGTTGGTATGCAACAGTTGCCAGCCGTTTTGTTTGGCCGGGATTTCGCGGCCGTTGACAATCAGGGTTTGCTCGGACCAAACAGGTTTGCCGAAAATGGAGATTTGTTGCGTATCCATGCTGCCGTCGGCTGCGCTTAAGGTAACGCTGCCGCCGTCGGCGCGTGCTTCAATACCGCCGAAAGAGAAGTCGCTGTGTGATTTGCGGCTGCTGATGGTGTTCCAACCGCTGCCGCTGTAACGGACGGTTGCCATGCGCTGGCCTTTGACGGTGTTGGGGTAAACCCAACCGATGCCGCCGTTGCCCCATTTTTGTTGCAAACGGCGGCGCAGGCGGTCGGTGAAATAGTCGCCGGCGGTGTGTGAGTCGCCGACTTGGATAATGCGGAACTTGCCGTCTGAAGTATTGTTGAGCTGTTGCAGTTTGTTCAGCCAGGCAGGGCGGTTGGAGCCGTAGTTGCTTAACAGGCCGTCATTGGTTGCGCAGGCGGTAATAGGGAGTGCGAGAAGCGTGAGGAGTAAGGTTTTATTCAATTTCATGGTTGTGTATCGTGTGTAAAATTAATTTTTTCCATAATTTTTTCGGCCAATAGTTTTTGGCCTTCTGCGGAAAAGTGAATGCCATCCTTGCTGCGGTAACGGATGATTTTTCCGTTGACTTTGACGGAGTCGGCATATTCTTCTGCGCCGTTGCTCAACAGTTTGTCGGTCGGCAGCCAGATGGCTTGAGGCGATACTGTACCCGACAGGATTTTGTCGAGGTAGCGCATCTGTTCGTTGAGCTTGGCTTTTTTCATGTAAGGAATGCCCAGCCAAATGACTTGGACATCATGTGTGGAGGCTGCATCAAGAATACGGCGGACGCGGCTGAGGTATTCTGCTTCCCATTCGGGGGTAGCGAACTTCAGGTATTTTTTACCCATCGGGAAATCCCATGGGTCGTTAGGGCCTAAGAATACAACCAAAACGCGGATGTCGGGTTCTTTTTGCAAAGTTTGTTCGATGGTTTTTGGCCAGTCGAAGAAGTTGGGGTAGGACAAGCCGGTGCTTTGTTTGCTGAGGTTGACCGATTGTACGCCATATTCTTGCTTGAGGTGTTTTTGTACGAAAGGTGCAACGCCCTGCATCAGCGAGTCGCCGGCAAAGAAAACTTTGTTGCCTTTTTTCAATACAACCTGCGTTGCCGACTGATCAGCCTGATTGCTTGGCTCGCTGGCGGCGGTATCCGTATTGTTAGCCGCATCAGAAGCGGCAGTCTCTTTTTGATTGTCCGATGTTTCAATGTTTTCCGTATTTTCAGACGGCCTTGTTGTTTCAATACCAGAGTCTTCTGAAGCTAAAGCATCTTCTGTTTCCAGTGAAGCTTTCAGGCCGTCTGAAAATTCGTAGGCTTTTTGTTGCCAGTCCGCACCAATCTGCCACCAAGCGTATTCGGATAAAGGCTCAAGCGGACTGTTTTCATGATAGGTCTGCTGCCAATAGGCATTGATGGAGTTTTGGGCAAACCACGTCAGCGCAACCGCACTGAGCAGAATCGAAACAAACAGGGAGATAAAGCGTTTCATGTTCTGCTCCTTAGAAGTTAGCGTAAATAAAGCCGGGAATGCCGGACGGGGCGAAGACGATAATCAGGGCGAGGATCAGCGTGATGGGGATAAACCACAGCCATGCAGGCAGTTTGTCCAAGCCTTTTACCGATACTTCAAATAAGCGAAGCAAATACGGGTACAGCAAAAGCATCAGTGCAAAGGCACCCAGCAACATGAGGTCGGTCGGCAGAGGCGCGTTCCAACCTTTATCATTGGCAAATAAGGCGCTGAACAGCATTTCCGTATCGGCAAGCGTTGCGCTGTTGAACACGACAAACGCGAAACAAACGAAATGGAAGGTAAACAGCCAGGCGAGCGGTTTGCCGATTTTCAGACGGCCTAAGGCGTTGCGGCCGACGATTTTATCGCCGCAGTTAAGTAATACCAAGGCCGCACCGTGCAGCGCGCCCCAAATCAAAAAGCTCCAGCCGTAGCCATGCCAAATGCCGGAGAGCAACATGGCAATCATCAGATTGAGCTGGGTGCGTCCGAAGCCTTTTTTGCTGCCGCCCAAAGGGATATAGATATAGTCGCGAATCCAAGTGGATAGGCTGATGTGCCATCTGTCCCAGAAGTCGCGGATGTTGATGGCGCGAAGCGGCGCGGCGAAGTTTTTCGGCAACTGGAAGCCGAGCAGCATGGCCAAGCCGATGACCAAATCCGAGTAGCCGGAAAAGTCGAAAAAGAGTTGGAAGGTGTAGCCATAAATCGCAGACAACACGCCCCAGCCGTCGAACTGGGCCGGATTTTCAAAAACAGGCGATACCCAGCCTTCCGCCAATACGCCGGCAAGCCACCACTTTTTGGCAATGCCCAACACAATCAGGCCGACCGCCAACGCCGGATAAATCAGTTGGCGTGCCTGTTTGGTGCGGATTTGCGCCAATGCGCCCGCTTGTTCGCCGTCTATGCTTTTAAAAGCGGCCGCACGGATAATCGGGCCGGATGTGATGGTGGGGAAGAAGCTCAGATGCAGTAGGAGCTCGTGCCACTCAAAACGGTCCCCTTTAGGCTCGCGGTAGCAATACACCAAGTAAGCCAGCGATTGGAAAGTGTAATAAGACAAGCCCAAAGGCAAAATAATGTCGATGACGGCGCTTTGCCCTGTATATTGCTGAATAATCGGGCGGAAAAAGTCGAAATATTTGAAGAAACACAAAACAGTCAATGCCGCCGAAATACCGCAACCCAGCCAAAATTTGCGGATATTCTCGTTTTCAGAAAACATCAGCACGCTGATCAGGTAAACCACAGACGAGTAAACCAAAATCAGTGCGGCAAAAATGGGGTCGATACGGTAAAGCCAGCCCAGCCCGGCAACCAAAAGTAAAACGTTTTGAACTTGCGGCAAACGTGCAAATGCCCAGTACAAGGGTAAAAATACGATAAAGAATACCGCAAACTCAATAGACAGCAACGGCATGACAATTCCTTGATGTGTTTAAACTTTCAAACTTTTCGATTAATTGTTATTTTTGGGCGTTAAGTTTGGCGCGGATAATTTCGACTACCGCGGGTAAAATCGAAATCACGATGATTGCCGCCATGACTAAGCCCAGATTGTTTTTGACGACGGGGATATTGGCGAAGAAGTAGCCTGCATAGGAAAACAACAATACCCACAACACTGCGCCGATAATGTTGTAACGGATAAACGTCGCGTAGTGCATATCGCCCATACCTGCGACAAATGGCGCAAACGTCCGCACAATCGGCACAAAGCGCGCAATGATGATGGTTTTGCCGCCGTGTTTTTCATAGAACGCATGGGTTTTTTCCAAATACGAGCGGCGGAAAATTTTGGAATCCGGATTGGCAAACAGTTTTTGTCCAAAATACTTGCCGATCATAAAATTGGCCGCATCGCCTAAAATAGCGGCTGCTAAGAGCAGCAATACCATGACGTGGATGTTCATGCCGCCGATGGCTGCAATACCGCCGGCAGCAAACAGCAGCGAGTCGCCAGGTAAAAATGGAGTCACAACCAAACCGGTTTCGCAGAAAATTACAACAAACAAAATCGCGTAAATCCACGGGCCGTATTGGGCGGAGAGGTGGACAAGGTGTTGGTCGATATGGAGGATGAAATCAATAAGGGTAGAAATCACTAAGGTTCCCCAAATAAAAAGGCCGTCTGAAAAAGAACAGACAAATGTTTCGGCGAGAAGTTCGACATTGTAAAACCAAAGCGGAATAAAACCAATGCCGTAAGCGCGTCAAGATATGTTTAGAAGTGCAGATATGTTGCAGGTATAGGCTTCAGACGGCCTTTATCCTTGATGGTGAACCGCAAAACAACGTAAAATAAAGCCGATTTCAACCTAACCGGTGCGCCTTTGTGAACCAGCTCATCTTCGATTTTGCCAGCCATGATTATCCCGGCTTCGACAAATTTCTGGGAACAGAAAATGCCGAGCTGGTGTATGTGTTGCAGCACAAACATGGGCAGTTTATCTATGTTTGGGGCGAAGAGGGCGCAGGCAAAAGCCATCTCTTGCAGGCATGGGTCGCCCAGGCGCTCGATGCCGGACGAAATGCCCTCTATATTGACGCCGCCGCCACGCCGCTGACAGAAGCCGCGCTGGATGCAGAATATCTCGCCATTGACCAAATCGAAAAGCTTAATAATGAAGAACAGGCTTTACTGTTTGCCATCTTCAACCGCTTCCGCAACAGCGGCAAAGGTTTTTTGCTTTTGAGTTCCGAATATACGCCGCAGCAGCTCGTTATCCGTGAAGACTTGCGCACACGCATGGCGTATTGCCTGGTTTACGAAGTTAAACCGTTGACCGACCGAGAAAAAATCGATGCGCTTGTCAGCATGGCCGCCGCCCGTCAGGTAACCATCGATCCGGAAATCTTCGAATACCTGCTGAACCATTGGCGGCGCGATATGGACAGTCTGATGCAAATGCTCGATACCCTCGACAACTACGCCGTTATGATGGGCAAGCGCATTACTTTGTCGCTTTTGCGCCAGCTTTTAAAACAACAGGAAACCCAATGAAAAACCTTGCCATTTTCGACCTCGACAATACCTTGATCAATACCGATTCGGATCACTCCTGGCCGCAATACCTGATTAAAAAAGGCATAGTCGATGCGGCTGAAACCGAGGCGCAAAATGAAAAGTTTTACCAAGACTATCAAAACGGTTGTCTTGATATCGATTCCTTCCTTAAATTCCATCTCGCGCCTTTGGCCCGATTCAGCAAGGAAGAATTGGCTGAGTTTCATCGCGAGTTTATGGCCGAATATATTGTTCCGTATATTTCACCGATGCAGCGGATGTTGGTGCAAAGCCATCAAATGGCGGGTGACGAAATGCTGGTTATTTCTTCGACCAACGAATTCATCATTACCCCGATTTGCCATCTTTTCGGTATTCACAACGTTATCGGCACGCAGCTTGAAACCGGCGAAGACGGCCGCTATACCGGCAACTATGTCGGTACGCCCAGCCTGAAAGAAGGCAAAATTACCCGATTGAACCAATGGCTTGCCGAGCGTGGCGAGACCTTTGAAAGCTACGGCAAGGTTTATTTTTACAGCGACTCCAAAAACGACTTGCCGCTGCTGCGTATCGTGGACGAACCTGTCGCCGTCAATCCGGATGCCGAGCTGGAAAAAGAAGCTAAAGCAAAAGGTTGGCCGATTTTGAATTTCAAATAAAGACGAATCAGGCCGTCTGAAATATTTAACCTAACCACAACCCTAATAAGGACTAAAACATGAAAACGACTAAACTCCTCGCCTCAGCCCTGTTGTTTGCCGCTGTATTCGGTACTGCACAAGCAGCCGATACCGAAACTTTGGAAGCCATGAAAGCGCAAAACGGCAGTGTTAAAACCGTTTTGATGGATGTTTTCACGACTCCTGCCGGCAACGTTGACCGCGTGAATATCATTCAATCCAGCGGCAATCCTGAAATGGACGAACGCGCAGTGAAAAGCGTTTCCAAATATCCTTATCCTAAACGCAAAACCGCATCTAAATACCAACACACCGTTACTTTTGAAACCAATGTTGAAGTAATCAACAACTGATTCGGACGCAAGGCCGTCTGAAAAACAAAAGGCGTTTTGATTGGGAAATTTCCTGTCAAAACGCCGTTTTATTCTTTAAACAAGTATAACCAAAATTGCCGTAAAACCACACGCTCCGGTGCTATACTAAAACAAATAAACCGCTTCATCACACATCATGTCTCCCCGTCCAGTTACCATTACTTCCTACAATATGCACAAAGGCATGTCTGCGCTCAACCGCAAAGTGCAGGTCAACCGCATGGCTGACGCGCTGGGTGCATTGGGTTCGGACGTTTTGTTTTTACAAGAAGTCCAAGGACAACATCTCAACAGAAGCCGTCGTACCGATTTTCCCGATGCGCCGCATTACGACATCATCGGCGACAGCCTCGATTATCATCGCAGCTACGGTAAAAATGCCGTCTATCCCAAACGACACCACGGCAATGCCATTCTCAGCCGCCTGCCGCTGAAAACGGAAAACAACCTCGACATCAGCGTCAACAAACTCGAACAGCGCGGCCTGTTGCATTGCGAGGTCGTACCCGAAGGCTGGGAAGATCCGCTGGTGTGTCTGTGCGTCCACCTCAATCTGCGCGAACCTGACCGCATCAAACAATACCGCGCCATCAGCGACTATGTCGACCGCCACATCAACCCTGACAGCCCCTTGATTATTGCCGGCGATTTCAATGACTGGCGGCAAAAATCAGCACGTGAGCTGGGCAGGGCATTAGATTTGAACGAAGTATTTGTCGATAATACAGGCAAACGTCCCAAAACCTTCCCCTCGCGCCTACCCATCCTCAGTCTCGACCGCATTTACACGCGCAATCTTGATGTCATCGATTCTGAAATCCACAACAGTAAAGACTGGCAGCATTTATCAGATCATCTGCCGTTGAGTGTAACAGTTAGACCGCATCGTAAAATGGAGATGAAGTCCGATAGAAAAATATAAGGTTGAAATCTTTCTTAAGCACCATTGGCAATATATTGAAAGAAAAAGTATCTGTCACTCAGATATTTGAGAAGAAAATAAGGCCGTCTGAAATGTTTCAGACGGCCTGTTTTAAGTTTATAAAAAAGCGCAAACCTTTTTAAATCAAAAGTTTGCGCTTTAAATCTGGTGGAGGCGGGGGGAATCGAACCCCCGTCCGAAAGTCCTCTACAGAGCGTTCTACATACTTAGTTGTGTCTATTTAGAATCTTGTCCCCATCATGCCGACCAACAGGCCTTCAGAGAACCAGTTACCTTAAATCTCGTTTCCTGCCAAGTAACCCGACAGAAAACCAGTCAATGTAGAATGACGTTGCGGTAGCTTTCGCTACACAGCCCATTGACCAACTGCTGCAACGGCAGGCCTTAAGCGGCCAGTGCGTAAGTTTCGTCGTTTGCGACTATTTTGATTCAGTGTTTAACGGGAAATCTGAGACCCCGGTATGCCCGCATCTGCTTTGCAACCCCCGTCGAAACCAAGATCGCCCCCAGATAGGAAGGGTTGATTATACGCATGTCGGCGGGCTTTGCCAAGTTGCTGTTTGATTAAAAAGGCCGTCTGAACAGCGGTTTGCTTTTTCAGACGGCCTCTTTGTTTAGGTTTATTGACGGTAGTTTTGCAGGAAGCGTTCGAGTTTGCCCATGGCCTCTTCAATTTGATGAACGGGCGGCAGGGTAACGATACGGAAGTGGTCGGGGCGTATCCAGTTAAAGCCTGTGCCTTGGACGAACAGGACTTTTTCACGTACGAGTAAGTCGTAGATGAATTTCATGTCGTCGTGGATGCTGTACATTTCGGTATCGATTTTAGGGAACATATACAATGCGCCCATGGGTTTGACGCAGGATATGCCCGGAATCTGGTTGACCAGTTCCCATGCTTTGTTGCGTTGCTCGAGCAGGCGGCCGCCGGGGAGGAGGAATTCGTTGATGCTTTGGTATCCGCCCAAGGCCGTCTGAATGGCGTGTTGCATGGGTGTGGTGGCACAAAGGCGCATAGACGAGAGCATGTCCAAGCCTTCGATATAGCCTTTTGCATGATGTTTCGGGCCGTTAAGTATCATCCAGCCTTGACGGAATCCGGCAACGCGGTAGGCTTTCGAGAGACCGTTGAATGTAACGGTCAGGAGGTCGGGGGCAAGCGCGGCGATATGGTGGTGTACTGCGTCGTCGTAGAGGATTTTGTCGTAAATTTCGTCGGCAAAAATAATCAGGCCGTGTTTGCGCGCTAATTCGGCGATTTCGAGCAGGATTTCTTTGCTGTACACCGCACCTGTCGGGTTGTTGGGGTTGATGACGACGATGGCTTTGGTTTTAGGCGTAATTTTGGCTTCCATGTCGGCCAGGTTGGGGAACCAGTTGTTTTCTTCGTCGCATAGATAATGGCGGACGGTACCGCCGGCCAGTGTCGCGGCGGCGGTCCACAATGGATAGTCAGGCGCAGGAATTAGGATTTCATCGCCGTCGTTGAGCAATGCCTGCATGGACATGGTAATCAGCTCGGACACGCCGTTACCGATGTAAACGTCGTTAACGGTAACGTCGAGCAGTCCTTTGGTTTGGTAGTAGTGGACGATGGCTTTGCGTGCGGAGTAAAGGCCTTTGGAGTCGCAGTAGCCTTGAGAAGTGGGCAGGTTGCGGATGACGTCAACCAAGATTTCATCAGGCGCTTCAAAGCCGAACGGAGCCGGATTGCCGATATTGAGCTTGAGGATTTTGTTGCCTTCTTCTTCCAGTTGCAGGGCTTTTTTGTGAACCGGGCCGCGGATGTCGTAGCAAACGTGATCCAGTTTGGATGATTTGGGAAATTTCTCCATGATGTGTGTTCCGTAAAATTGTTAACAATGGGATAAATGTACTCTTTTTGCGGGTAAATTAAAAGGGTTTCAGACGGCCAAGGCTTACTTATTGCGCGCTTCGGCACGGCGAACCGTCACGCTTTTACCGCCTATGCCCCAGTTGTCCATATCGATTTCGTCGATGACGACGACGGTTGTCTCAGGGTTTTTGTTGAGAACGCGTGAGAGTAATTCGGTGACGCCGCGGATTAATTCAGCTTTTTGCTCCGTGCTCGGGGCTTCGCTGCCGCCGGTCACTTTAATGTTGACGTAGGGCATGGCTTCCTCCTTTGAAAATAATGTTTATATGTTATCTTATTTTTATCAGGCCGTCTGAAATTTAATTGCAGGATTTTTCATTGCCCATGCCTGCTTTTACAAAGAATTAAGTTTTTTGGAATGGATTGTTTTTACAATGCGGTTTTATTTTGGATGGATATCATCATGAACCGTTTTCTCCAGACTTTGATTGTGGCCGCTCCGATGGTGATTGCCGCGCCTTATGTGGCGGCGGAAACGCATCCGGCGCAAAAGCAGATGCAGCAGAACATTGATGCCGTGTTGAAAATTGCACGCAATACGTCTTTGACAGAGGCGCAGCGTGTGAAACAGGTTGAGCAGTATGCCGACCGTTATCTGGATTATGAGCGTATTTCGGCTTTGGCGGTTGGTGCGCCATGGCGTGAATTTTCTGCCAAACAGAAAACCGATTTTATCCGTGCATTCAAAGATATGGTGATTGCAATGTACTCGCACTCTGCACTGATTGGTGCGGCAGATGCGAATGTGCGCCTGTTGCCGAAGATGACGGCAAACGGCAATAAGTTTGATGTTTTCTCGGAAATTCAAACCAAAAAAGGCACCAAGTATGAAGTGGCCTACCAGCTTTACCAAAGCGGCGGTGCGTATAAGATTTACAACATCCGCGTGGATGGTACCAGCTTGGTAACGGTATACCGCAATCAATTTGGCGAGCTGATTAAGAGCAAAGGCATTGACGGTACGATTGCCACTGTCGAAGCCAAGGGCTTGAAGAAACAATAAGGCAGATTGATAAAAGGCCGTCTGAAACTTGTTTCAGACGGCCTTTTTGTATTACGGGCTGATTAGGCGCGTTTGCGGAATTCGCCGGTACGGGTATCGATTTCGATTTTGTCGCCGTTTTCGATGTAAGACATCACTTGGATTTCAGTGCCGCCGACCAGACGTGCGGTTTTCATCACTTTGCCGGAAGTATCGCCTTTAACGGCAGGCTCGGTGTATTCAACTTCGCGAACGATGATGGTAGGCAATTCTACGGAGATTGGGTTGCCTTCGTAGAAAGTAACTTCGCATTGGTCTTCCATGCCGTCAACGATGAATTTCAACGCGTCACCGATGTTGTCGGCTTCGATTTCGTATTGGTTGAACTCTTCGTCCATGAAGACGTACATTGGGTCGGCAAAGTAGCTGTAAGTACAGTTTTTGCGGGACAGGATCACGACGTCGAATTTGTCGTCGGCTTTGTAAATGGTTTCAGTAGCGGCACCGGTCAGCAGGTTTTTCAGTTTCATGCTGACTTTGGCGGAAGAGCGGCCGCCTTTGATGTATTCGGTTTTTTGAACGACCATAGGATCGTTGCCGACCATGAATACGTTGCCGGCGCGCAGTTCTTGTGCTGTTTTCATTGTGGTTTTCCAATCAAATCGGTTGTAATAAAACGCGCTATTTTAGCGTATTTTTTTGTGCTTTGAAATAAAGGCGGCAAGTTTTTCGGTGGCACTTTTTTGGACAAAAAGTCCGTCCCGCCATTTTGCCGCGCTTTGGCGCCATTCGTTTTGATGTGCCGTCAGGGTTTGCCATGCCTGCAGGCGTTGGTTGTCGCTGAGTGCTTCGCCGTTGTTGAGTTCGTCGGAAAGGAGGCGGTGTGCCGTGGCGACAACATCCGGATAAATCTGATGCGCTTTGTCCCAAAACGCGTGCAGCTTGTTGAGATGGATATTTTCTTCTTGCGGGTAGATGTGCCAAAAGAAGGGTTTTCCGGCGAGCTGGGCGCGAACAAAGCTGTCTTCGCCACGTATGACGGCACCGTCGGCAAGGTTGAGCAGTTTGTCAAAATCCTGTTGGGGGACAAAAGGGATTTTGATCAGGGTAATGTGTCCGCTCTGATACACATCGCCGTCTTCAAGCAGGGCGTTTTGCGGCACTAGGCCGCTGTTTTTCAGGCTGGCGATGATTTGCGTACCTGCAAGCAGCAGGGTAATAGGTTGGCCGGCCTGTTGCCACATGGTCAGCCATTTTGCCCAAATATCACTTTGATAGCCGAAAAGCAGCCATTCGGGCGCGTTTTTTGCGGGAAGTTTGAGTTGTCGGCGTAAGGTTTCCGTATCAAAGCGGGCAGATTCGGCGTAATCGCGTTCGCGCAGCAGGCCGCCGCTTTTTTCGCTGAAACCCATAAACCAAAAATATTTCTGTATGCCGCCGGCCTGTAGCGAGGGCATTAAGTGCAGCCTCTCGTTGCTGTCTTCTGCGCTGAGGTATTCCCAGTTGAGCCAAAGCGGTTGGTGTTGGCGGATGATGGTTTGAACGTTGTCGGGCAGTTCGCAGGCGAAGGTTTCGATGACGATGTCGGGAGTAGGGGCTGTGTCGGTATCTTCGGCATGGTCGGCTTGCCAAGCGTGAATGCCGATGCTTTGATGGATATTGGGAATCGAGGCCAAATCAGGGCAAAGTGCTTGAAGGGACGGGAAATCGTCTGTCCATAAATGCACTTGCCAGCCGAGTTCGCGTTGCAAAATACGCGCCAGCCGCCATGAAACGCCGATGTCGCCGAAGTTGTCGATGACGTTGCAGAAAATCCAGCAGGTATAAGGTAGGGTAGTGTTCATGGAAAAATATGCCCAAGGCCGTCTGAAAACATCAGAATGCGCCGAAATAGTGGAACAAATAAACAATCAGCAAAATAATCGGGATAAACATCCATATGCTTTGCCGTTTCAATTCGGGCTCTTGTTTTAGGTGGTGTTTGATGACGTCAAAGAGGACGAATTTGAATAGGAACGTGGCTTCGCAGGCAAGGATGATGCCGTTGATGAGGTGTTGCGTTTTGTCTTCGGGCGGGTTGAGGGCAAACCACAAAAGGGTGGCGAGCGGAATCAGGCAGACGGCGAGCCAGCGCAGAAGGATGGGTTTGGACATGGTGTGTGTGCAAGAAATAAAAGAAACATTATACCCTGTCGTCTTTCAGACAAGTGCAAATCAGGCTATCATTCGGTTTATTTGAAACGAACATTTATCCCTATGCAAACCCAAGCCATCATCCGCCATATCGTTCAATGGCTCAAAGATTACGCCGAGCAGGCGCGTGCCAAAGGTTTTGTCGTCGGCGTATCCGGCGGCATCGATTCTGCCGTGGTTTCCACACTTGCCGCGCAAACCGGTTTGTCGGTTTTGTTGTTGGAAATGCCGATTCGTCAGAAATCCGACCAAGTCAACCGCGCACAAGAACACATGGGCCGTCTGAAACAGCGTTATCCTAACGTAAAAGCGCAAAGCGTTGATTTGACCCCGGCGTTCGATACGTTTGCCGATACCGTTGACGTCAGCGAAACCGAATTTCCCAACAAACAGCTGGCACTGGCCAATGCACGCAGCCGCCTTCGCATGACGACGCTTTATTATTACGGCCAGCTGCATGGTTTGCTGGTGGCGGGGACGGGCAACAAAATTGAAGATTTCGGCGTTGGGTTCTTCACCAAATACGGCGACGGCGGCGTGGACATCAGCCCGATTGCCGATTTGACCAAAACTCAAGTGTACGCGCTGGCAGCCGAGTTGGACGTATCGGAAGACATTCAAAAAGCCGTACCGACAGACGGCCTTTGGGATACCGAGCGTACCGATGAAGAGCAAATGGGCGCATCTTATCCCGAACTCGAATGGGCGATGAGCGTGTACGGCAGCCACAAGCCTGAAGATTTTGAGGGCAGGCAGCGCGAAGTTTTGGCAATCTATACCCGATTGCACAAAGCCATGCAGCACAAAGTCAATCCGATTCCTGTTTGCAAGATTCCGGAAGAATTTTTTTAAGTTTGAACATCAAAAGGCCGTCTGAAAACGCTGGATTAAGGTTTTCAGACGGCCTTTTATATTTTATTTCAATAAGAATTGGGAATATGCTTGAAAAACAGCATCATTAGATACCAAAACAGCGTAGCCGCCGCCGCGCCCAGCAATACCCACGCGCTGATTTTGGCGATTTCCCGAATGGTGCGCTTTTGTTGGCGGCTGAACAGACGGTTCACAATCAATGCCGCGATGGCGCAAAAGAAAAAGAATCGCAAAAGCCTGCCTATCATTCCATATCCTCCCAAAAATATTGCCTCTAATTAGGGCAGGCCTTCTGAAGCCTCATGCACAAAACAAAAACGAAACGTTATAATACCCCTTTTGCCGCATCACTTGGAAATTACAAATGACAACAAATGCCTCAGTGGGCATTGTAACGCCCCGGAAAATTCCGTTTGACACACCGCTTGCTCTGGAAAACGGCAAAACCTTACCTCGTTTCGACCTGATGATTGAAACCTACGGCACGCTCAATGCCGACAAAAGCAATGCCGTCCTTATCTGCCATGCCTTATCAGGCAATCATCATGTTGCCGGCAAGCACAGTGCGGAGGATAAATACGCCGGTTGGTGGGACAATATGGTCGGCCCCGGCAAACCTATTGATACCGACCGCTTTTTCGTTGTCGGTTTGAACAACTTGGGCGGCTGCGACGGCAGCACCGGCCCCTTGTCCGAGAATCCTGAAACCGGCCGCGAATATGGTGCGGATTTTCCGGTTGTAACCGTCAAAGACTGGGTGAAGTCCCAAGCCATGCTTGCCGATTATCTCGGCATCCAAAAATGGGCGGCCGTTGTTGGCGGAAGTTTGGGCGGCATGCAGGCATTGCAATGGACGATTTCTTTGCCCGAACGCGTTGCCCACGCGCTCGTTATCGCTTCCGCGCCTAAACTTTCCACCCAAAATATCGCGTTTAACGATGTTGCCCGCCAGGCGATTTTGACCGATCCTGATTTTCACGAAGGTAATTACCGCAGCCATCATACCGTTCCTTCACGCGGTTTGCGTATCGCGCGCATGATGGGGCACATTACTTATCTTGCCGAAGACGGTTTGGGTAAAAAATTTGGCCGCATTTTAAAATCAGACGGCTATCAGTACGGCTATGGCGTTGAATTTGAAGTGGAATCTTATCTGCGCTATCAAGGCGACAAGTTTGTCGGCCGTTTCGATGCCAACACTTATCTGCTGATGACCAAGGCGCTCGACTACTTCGACCCGGCCGCCGATTACGGCCACAACCTCACGCGTGCCGTAGAGAATGTGCAGGCCAAATTTTTTGTTGCCAGCTTTAGCACTGACTGGCGCTTCTCGCCGCAACGTTCGCATGAATTGGTCAAGGCATTAATCGCCGCGCAAAAATCCGTGCAGTACATCGAAGTCAAATCCAATCACGGCCATGATGCTTTCTTGATGGAAGACGAAGCCTATATCCGCGCTGTTGCCGCTTATATGAACAACGTTTACAAGGACTGCCAAAAATGAATCTGCGCGATGATTTGCAACTCATTTACGATTGGATACCCGAAGGCAGCCGCGTACTCGATTTAGGTTGCGGCGACGGCGAGCTGCTGGCCGCGTTGGTGGCGCATAAAAACTGCGCCGGTTACGGTATTGAAATCGATACCGACAGCGTGATTGCCGCCATGACCCGCGGTGTAAACGTTATTCAGGCCGACTTGGAAGAGGGCTTGGCGGCGTTTGGCGATCAAAGCTTTGATGTGATTGTCTTGAGCCAAACCATTCAAGCCATGCAGAACACGGAAAAAATCCTGCGCTGCCTGATGCGCGTGGCCAAACAGGCTATCGTCAGCTTCCCTAACTTCGGCTACTGGCGCAACCGTTTTCAAATCGCCGTCGGCGGCCATATGCCGGTTTCCGAGCGTATGCCGTATCATTGGTACGATACGCCCAATATCCATTGGTGTACCCTCAAAGATTTTGATTTGCTGTGTGCCAAAAACAAAATCCGCGTGCTTGAGCGTGCGGTCATGACGGGCAACCGACAGGTCAAACATCTGCCGAATTTATTGGGTAGCCTGGCGTTTTACCGCGTAGGTTGATGTGGTGATTAATAAAGGCCGTCTGAACAGGTCATCACGAAAGCATGGCTTTTGCGGATACCTGTTCAGACGGCCTTTTATTGTTCCAGCCGGTTTAAGCCTGTTTCAATTTTTCCAACAAGGCCAAACTGCCGGCATCGACCAGGCGGTAGGTTTCGTCAAAGTCGCCTGTGTACCACGGATCGGGAACGTGGTTATAACCTGAGTCGGGGATAAGGTCGGTCAGTTTGAAGATTTTGCCGGGGTGGAAACCGAGCTGTTTTTCGGTTTCTCTGAGGTTGTTGTCGTCCATCACGATGATGTAGTCGAAATGTTCGGCATCGCTGGGTTTGATTTTGCTGCTGGTAAAACCTGACGGGTCGATGCCGTGTTGTTTGAGCACGCGGCGCGTGCCTTCGTGCATGTTTTCGCCGTCGTGCCAGCCTGATGTGCCTGCGCTGGATGTCATGACGGCATTGCCCATGCCTGCTTCGTGGGCGCGGTGGCGCAGGACGTATTCGGCCATGGGGGAGCGGCAGATGTTGCCGAGGCAGACGAAAAGGATTTTGTGGGTTTTCATGTTTGTGAAAATGAGCGGTAAGGTTTGAAAATCAATGCAACACGCTGAACCGTTTTCAGATGGCCTTGCGTGTTGCATTTTCAATTTAGTTTACATTGCTGAAGAAAGGATTGTGGCCTTCCAGTTTCAACGCTTGGGCATAAGTCGGGATGTTTTCGTTTTCACCCAGTGGGTTGTGCAGCAGGTAGAGGTGCTCGATGCGGCATTCGGCCATCAGGTCGAGGAAGTTTTGCTGCACGATGGCGATATTGTCGGTTGAGGCCAGCTCCCAAGTGAAGGTCTGCGGAACGATTTCAAACGCGCTGTCGGTCGCGTTGAAGCTAAACTGGAGCTTGCCGTCCGCCTTGGCTGCGGCAACAACGCCGACGCGCGGGCTTTGCATACGGATGGCGCGGATGGCGTTGGTGGCAAAAACGTCCATGGCCATGCGTTGGCGGGTATGGCTGCCTTCGGTCAGGGTGTCAAGCGGCGTATTGGGCGAGAGCGGGTTGGTAAAGAGGGTAACGCCGTCGAGGGCGAGATGCTCTTGCCAAACCTGCATCAGCGGCAGGCCTGCCTGTTGCAGGTTGAGGCCCAAGGCCGTCTGAATGCTTTTATCGCCGTAGCCCAGCGCGTAAACAACATGGACGGATTGGCCTTCGGGCAGCACCAATGGTTTGTATTCGAATTTTTGCAGGAATGCGCCTGCCGCTTCATCGTTTTGCTTGGCTTGGAACCATTCGCCCGGGGTAACGCTGCTCAAATCGGTCGATTGAACGAGGTAGGGCAGCCATTGCGTGTTTTGCGTGAGGGCGCGCAGGTTGGGGTAGTTTTGCAGGCAGGCGAAGAGGGCTTCGGTAGGCAGCGTGAGCGGTAGGGTTTGTTCTTTTTTGCAACCGGCAACCAAAACGACAGGCAGGGCAAACCATTGGGCTTCGTTATCGTTTTCTGCCTTCAGGACTTCGCCCACGCTTTGAATCAGGCTGGTGTAAGTGCCGACATCGGGCGCCATGGTCATTGCCAATGAAAGGTTGATGTAATGGTTTTGGCTGAGCATGGTGCGGATTTCGGTTTGCAGTTGGCCGGCCGAAAGTTTGCGTGATGCGGAGGAGGAGTTGTGCGCCAGCTGATAGGCATTGAGCAGAAGGTGGTTTTTGATAGGGCTTTGCGGATAAGGGCGGGTATCGGGAAGAACAAAGGTTTTCATGACGGTTTGAAGTGTTGTGTTGTAAGTGTGGCGATTATAGCAATTTAGTCGGTTGGTGTGCTTGTTAATACATGAAATTCAAATGACGGCAGGGTGTACGCTTCATTTTTACGCAGTTTCAGTGTCGGTATTTTGAGGCTGAAGAGGATGGAACCCGATGTGTTATAATTCATGACCAAACATAATTCAGAAAGGAACAAAATCATGCGTTTGCTTCATACTATGCTGCGTGTCGGCAATCTCGAACGCTCTTTGGATTTCTATCAAAACGTATTGAATATGCAACTGCTGCGCCGCCGCGATTATCCTGAAGGCCGTTTTACTTTGGCTTTTGTCGGTTATGGCGATGAGGCGGACCATACTGTTTTGGAGCTGACCCACAACTGGGATACGGAGTCTTACGACTTGGGCGATGCTTACGGCCATATCGCGATTGAAGTCGATGATGCTTACGCCGCGTGCGAACGTGTCAAAGAAAAGGGCGGCAAAGTGGTACGCGAAGCCGGTCCGATGAAACACGGCACGACTGTGATTGCGTTTGTCGAAGATCCGGACGGCTACAAAATCGAATTTATTCAAAAGAAAAGCGGTAGCGATTCGGTACAATATTCATCTTAAGACATAAGATAATGGAAAAGGCCGTCTGAATATTCAGACGGCCTTTTGTTTGATCAGCCCAACTGTTTTTGCTTTTCACTCAACAGGGCGTGTACTTGAAGCGCGGTGGCATAGCGGTCTTCTCCCGCTTCAATCGGATCGAGGAAATGCAGCTCGACCGTGCTGGAAGGCTGGCTGATGACCATGCAGATAGATTGCCAGAGGCTGATGTCGCCGTAGTAGGCGGTGTGCGGATTGGGGCTGCTGCCGTCCGGATTCGGATAGCGGCAGAGTGCCGGAATAATCGGTACGCCTGCATCGTAGGCCGTCTGAAAAAAGCTGGGTTTGAACGGCAGGATTTCACGGCCTTCGGTACTGGTGCCTTCGGGGAAAATGGTGACGGTATCGCCGTTTTTCAGCGCTTCGGTTACGCCGGCGATTTTGGCGGAATTGCCTTTGATGCCGCGGTTGCGCGAGACGTAAACCGTTTGTGCCTGTGTAGCGAGATAACCGACCGCCGGCCATTTGGCCACATCGTCTTTAGCCACGAAACGGCCGGGGAAAGCGCCGTTGACCGCCATAATGTCCAACCATGAAATATGGTTGCTGATAAGCATTTGGCCGCGGCCTTCTTGCGGCGGCGTGCCGAAAGTTTGCAGTTTCATGCCGCAGGAAGCAAGCACGCGCAGCGACCATAATTGGATCGCACGCAGTTTGCGTTTGCTGCTGTAAAAGGGAAACAGAAAAAACATTTCGGCCATGCCGTACAAAAGGCAGCCGGCAATGCAGAGAAGACGGAAGATAAAACGGATTTTGGCAGTCATTGTGTGTGTTTTTATAAAAGATGAGGCAGGCCGTCTGAAGTTTCAGACGGCCTTTTATTATGAATCGGTTTTAGGGGCAAAACGTTGCAAGTAGCGGTCGGAAAGATGGCTGATGTCCATCATGATCAGCACATCCGCGCAGTTGAACGCTTCATCGACGCAAGGTTCGCCGCAAAACCACGCGCCTGCTTTGAGATAGCCTTTGATCAGTGCGGGCACGGGCGGGTTTTCAGACGGCGTGATGCTGTCCCATTTGAGCGGGTTGAGCGGTTTGACGCGCCATTGTTCCGGAGCAAGGTATTTGCCTTTCAAGGCATGATACAGACCGGCCGCATCGCTGCCGCCGTCGCGCATTTCGATACTGCCGCAACCAATCATAAAGCGCAGATTTTCGTCTTTCATGAATTTGACCAAACCGGTCCACAACAGCATGACCAAGCCGCCGTTGCGGTAGTCCGGGTGGGTGCAGGCGCGGCCGAGTTCGACGGTTTGCGGCAGGATGTCTTTCAAAGGCTTAAGGTCGAATTCATGCTCGCTGTACCAGCCGCCGACTTTTTTTGCGGTTTCTTCGGTAATCAGGCGGTAGCAGCCGATAACTTCGCCGGTTGCATCGTCAAACGCGAGCAGGTGGTGGCAATGCTCATCATAAGGATCGACATCGCGGCCGTCATTGCTTTCGATTTCCGCACCCAATTCTTGGGCAAAAACCTGATAGCGCAATCTTTGGGCGGCTTCGATTTCAGCTTGGGTTTCTGCAAGGCGTACGCTCAGGCCGATTTTGGGGCCCGTTTGATTGAAACGGCTGGGGGACATGATGTTTCCTGTTTGAAGAAAATGGCTGATTATAGCGGATATACGGACAGATTTATATTGGTTTGCTTTGCGGTAGGGCAAATTATGTCGGGTTGTTGGAAAAAGGCTTCAGGCCGTCTGAATTTGGCATGCCAAGCGGTAGAAGCGTAAAATCAATGTTTTTGCCGCTTTTTTTGTTATGGAAACCTCTTTTCTGCTTGCCGGAAAAATTACCGAGCTGACGCTGATTGTTTTGATGGGCGTGGCTTTGGTGAAGGCCGGGCTGTTGAAATCGGAAAACAGCTACACGCTCTCCGTCATCGCGCTTTACCTAATCAGCCCGTCTGTCATGATTCATGCTTTTCAGATGGACAATACGCCGCAGATTATCGAAGGGCTGAAGCTTTCCGTTATGCTGGCGGTGTTTTTCCATGTGGTGTTGATTGTTTTGGGCAGGGTGTTTAAACACTTGTTCAAACTCGATGCGCTCGAACACGCGGCGACGGTGTACAGCAATTCGGGCAACCTGATTATCCCTTTGGTAATGTCGGTATTTGGGCCGGAATGGGTGATTTACACCACTGGTTTTATCTTGGTGCAGACGTTTTTGTTTTGGACGCATCTGCGCCTGTTAATTTGCGGTCGAGGCAATGTGGCTTGGAAAACCATTTTCACCAATATCAACATCTTATCCATGTTGGTCGGGCTGCTGATGTTTGCCTTTCAAATCAAGCTGCCGCACATTGTCGATAATACTTTGGCGACGGTGGGCAGTATGATTGGCCCAGTTGCCATGTTGGTGGCAGGTATGCTGCTGGCCTCTTTGCCGTTGCGTTCGATTGTGTGGATGCCGAGGCTTTATCTCGTTGCTTTTTTAAGGCTGATTTTGATTCCGGTATTATTGCTTTTTGCCGTTAAAGCCTGCGGTTTTGCCCATCATGATGCGCATGCGGATACGGTTGTGTTAATCAGCTTTTTGGCAACGACTTCGCCTGCCGCTTCGACAGTTACCCAAATGGCGGTTGTTTACGGCAAAAATGCCCAAAAAGCCAGTGCGATTTATGGGTTGACGACCTTGCTTTGCGTGGTAACCATGCCGGTAATGATTGCCTTATATCGTTGGATTATTTAAGAAAAGGGCAGGCCGTCTGAAACTTTGACTTTATGTTTCAGACGGCCTGTTTGGTATTTTAATTTTGAAAATAACTTTTATTATCAATTAATTAAGCAATTAAAAAAACTATACAAAGCCTCAAGCAGCGTGTATCCTTATGCCTAACATTCATCCAATATCAATCTTTAAAGGAACACAGCCATGACCGACTTTACCGTTTGGGAAACCGCACCTTTCAATTCCACCATCGACCATATCCTGCAGCGTTACCACAATGTCCACCGCGCCCAGTTTGAAGAGTTGGTTCCGCTGGCGCAAAAAGTGGCGCAGGTTCATGCCGACACTTTTCCTGCCGAAGTACCTGATTTGTTGGCCTATATGCAAAACGAGCTGTTGATGCACATGATGAAAGAGGAGCGCATGTTGTTCCCGATGATTAATCAGGGTGTGGGTCGCGGCGCGGCCATGCCCATCAGCGTGATGATGCATGAACACGAAGACCACGATCAGGCCATCGCGCGTTTGGAAGAATTGACCAATAATTTTGAGCTTCCCGAAGGCGCTTGCGGCAGCTGGACCCGTTTGTACACTTTGGCCAAAGAGATGGTGGATGATTTGAAAGACCATATCCATTTGGAAAATGAGATTTTGTTCCACCGCGTTTTGGCTTCTTAAAATTTGAGCTTAATCAAGGCCGTCTGAATGTTCATACGGCCTGTTCTTTAATCCCTTGCTAAGTTAGTATAATAGTTCTAAAATTTTAATAAAGAAACAAAATTAGGCAGTAAAGGCACACATCCGTTCTTTTGTTTACTTGAGAAGGAGTTTATGAATGAAACATTCTAAAGTTTTACTATCGGGTATTCTGTTTGTTGCTCTGACTGCATGCGCCCAAACGACGGACGGCAGCTGGAGCGCCCTGCAGGATACGAAAACAGGTGTGCAGTCGCGACCTTATTATGAATTTGGCAATGTGGTTCAGAAGATTTCTTTTAAGAAAACTGGCAATCCGGAAAATGGTCTGAAAAAGCCTGTCTTGACGGTGTATCGCCAAGGCAAGCTGTTGGGCGAAGCATATAATTTGGAAGCCTCTCATGGCAGCCCCTTGTTGCCAACCCTGTTTCTGGTAAACGGCAAGTCATTAAATGTAAATGACGGCAACGATAGAAAACAATTGGCTTCTGCGAAGAGAATCGATTTTTACGATTTCGGCCACGGCCGTATCGGCCACGCAGTCTTTACCGCGCCTAACGGCATCTGTCAGGATATGAAACACGGCAAAGGCGTTTCCTATAAGCTGATTACCAACTATATTGATTTTCCGGATTATCCTTCGCCTGAAAATATCTTGATTATTACTGCACAAGGTAAATATCTGCAGGACGAGTTTATATTGGATTCTACCGAGTCAAGGGTGACCAGTGCCAATAAAGAATTTGCCAGAAAATATGGCGAAGCCCTGAAATCCAAGAATGGCCCTGAGACCAGACAGGTAAATATGGCTAATGCAGCCAGTGCGGAAAAAGGCAGACTGTTGGCTGATTATGTATGTAGGTGATGAAATCAAAGGCCGTCTGAAATTCAGACGGCTTTTTTGAATCATGAATGCATCTCTTGTTCAAACGACAGCAGAATCTGTTTTACTTCATCCGCTTCTTTGACGGCACGGATACGGTCGAACAATACCTGCGCCTGTTCAAACTCTTTTTTCATCATGCCCAGCCATTGTTTCAAACGGGCAACCGGATATTTGTTGTTGGCCTCTTTGGTAAGGCATAAGTCGAAGAACTGGACTATCCATGAGGAGACTTCGGCAAAGTCAGTGTCTTTCACTGTTTCGCCGTTTTCATATTGCTTGATTTGCCGCGCCAAGTCTGGACGGATAACCGCTCCGCGCCCGAGCATCACGCTGTCGCAGCCGCTGACGGTTTTAATGTCGAGATAGTCTTGAAGGCTGAACACATCGCCGTTGGCAGTAACGGGAATACTGACTGCATCGCGGATTTTGCGCACCCATTCCCAATGAGCCGGCGGTTCGTAGCCTTCGACTTTGGTGCGCGCGTGGACGGTCAACGCGCATGCGCCGCCGTTTTCAATCGCGGAAGCGCATTCCAATGCCAGACTTTTGTCTTCGTAACCGAGCCGCATTTTGGCCGTCAGCGGAATGTGTTGCGGCAGGCGTTGGCGCAGGGTGCGGACGATGTGGTAAATCAAGTCCGGCTCTTTGAGCAAGACCGCACCGCCTTTGTGTTTGTTGACCGTCGGCGCGGGGCAGCCGAAGTTGAGGTCGATTTTGTCCGCACCGAAACGCACGGCTTCCAAAGCATTGACGGCCATGTTTTCCGCATCGCTGCCCAAAAGCTGGACAGTACAGGGCGTGCCAGCCGGCGTGCGGTTGGCATGGGCGATTTCGGGAACATATTTAAGCCAAGTGGCGCGTGAGTGGACCGTGTGCGTAATGCGGACAAATTCGCTGACGCATTCGTCAAATCCGCCGATGCGTGTCAACAGGTCGCGCATCACATCGTCCACCAGCCCCTGCATGGGGGCAAGAATAAGCTGCATGAGTCAGGCCGTCTGAAAAAAGGAGGACATATTGTAGCGGTATATCGGTTAAAATACAGCTTCCTTTTTCAGACGGCCTTTTTATGATGCACACAATTCCGGCAACCGCCGCCATGTTGGTAAAAAATTCAGAACGTTATCTTTCAGAAGTTTTGAGTGCGCTGAAAGACTTTGACGAAGTCCTGCTGTTGGACAACGGCTCGACCGACCGTACTTTTGAAATTGCCAAGGGCTTTCCCAATGTCAGCTATTACAAGCATGAGTTTATCGGGTTTGGCCCGATGAAAAATCTGGCGGCCAGGCTGGCGCAAAACGATTGGATTTTCAGCATAGACAGCGATGAAGTGGCGGATAAGGCTTTAATTGAATCCATTCGTGCGGCCGTTTTGGAAAATGAGAAGGAACATATTTTTTCGCTTTCCCGTCTGAACCATTACCACGGCCGCTTGATTAAAGGCTGCGGCTGGTATCCGGATATTATTCCGCGTCTTTACCATCGCAGATTTACCCGTTTTTCCAACCGTCAGGTGCATGAGTCTTTGGTGTTGCCACAGGAAGCCAAGGTTAAACAACTCGATGGCCGTCTGAAACATTATTCTTTTGAAAACGCCGAAGGGTTGATTCAAAAAATGCAGCAGTACAGCTCGCTGTATGCGGAAGAAAACCGCTTCAAGAAAGACAGTTCGCCGTTTAAGGCTTTGTTGCATGGCGGCGTATCGTTTGTGAAAAATTACCTGCTCAAACGGGGTTTTGCCTATGGCGCGGACGGGCTGACGATTTCGGTGTCCAACGCGCAAGGTTCGTATTACAAATATGTCAAACTTTACGAGCGCAACCGCACGATAACCGTCTCCCTCATCATCACTACCTATAATCGTCCCGATGCTCTGGAGCTGGTGTTGAAATCGGCTTTATCGCAAACCCGTCTGCCGGATGAGATTATTGTCGCGGATGACGGCTCAAGACAGGAAACCGCCGAAGTGGTTGATTTTATCCGCCGCAGGGCAAGTATTCCGGTCAAACATTCATGGCAGCCGGATAGAGGCTTTCGTGCCGCAGAATCGCGCAACCGTGCACTGGCGCAGGCGAAAAGCGATTATATTGTGTTGATTGACGGCGATATGGTCTTGGATCCGTCTTTTATCGCCGATCATTTGAAGATTGCCCGCAAAGGCCGTCTGATACAGGGTTCCCGCGTGATTTTGACTGAGGACAAAACGCAGGATATTTTGGACGAAGGCGATTTGCCTGCCTTGTCTATGTTCAGCTCGGGAATAGAAAAACGGCTTTCAGCCCTGCGCTGCCGTTGTTTGGCCAAATTGGCAGGCCGCAAAGGTAACCGCAAACACAAAGGCATCAAAACTTGCAATATGGGCTTTTTCCGCAGCGATGCGCTGGCCGTTAACGGGTTTGACAATAGCTTTGTCGGTTGGGGCAGGGAGGACAGTGAATTTGTCGCCCGTTGCTATCATAATGGGATGAAACGCCATAATTTGAAATTTGCCGGCATTGCGTACCACCTCTGGCACAATGAGGCGGAACGCGATTCCTTGCCGCAAAACGATGCTTTGTTGGAGGCAACCTTGTCGGAACGCAAAATCCGCTGTGTCCATGGCGTATCGGATTTTATAAAAGATGAAGAAGTAGCCGGAAAATAGCCTTATCATTTCATCTGAATCATAGAGGCCGTCTGAAAATCTTCAGACGGCCTTTTTTATGCTTTTGATGAGTCTATTGGTTAAATGAGAATATTATTTATTTGATGTAGATCAGTATGTATAATTAGGTAAAGTATGGTTAGGAAAGAGAGTTTACTCTATAATCCAACCGTTTGTAATTTTATTTCGGCGAAGGCCGGATTTTGGGAGTTGTGATGTCAACTATGTTTTTTATCCAGTTTGCCGTTGTGCTGCTGTGTATCCTGATTGGTGCGCAGGTTGGCGGTATTGGTTTGGGCGTGCTCGGCGGTATCGGCTTGGCCGTATTGTCTTTTGGTTTCCATCTTCAGCCGACCAGCCCGCCGATTGATGTGATGCTGATGATTATGGCGGTAGTGTCTGCCGCGGCGGCCATGCAGGCCAGCGGCGGTTTGGACTATATGATTAAAATTGCTACGCGCGTGTTGCACCGCAATCCGAAATACATCACCTTTATCGCGCCGGCGGTAACGTACATCTTTACCGTGTTGGCAGGTACGGGCCATGTGGCTTACTCGGTCTTGCCCGTGATTGCCGAAGTCAGCCGCCGTAATGGCATCCGTCCTTCCCGTCCTTTGACAATGGCGGTTATCGCTTCCCAATTTGCGATTGTCGCCAGCCCGATTGCCGCTGCCGTTGTTGCCTGTGTCTCCATGCTTGAGCCGCAGCACATCACGATGGCGGATGTGTTGAAAGTCACCGTTCCGTCTACGATTTTGGGTATCGGTTTGGCTTGCGTGTTCGTAAACAAACTGGGCAAAGAATTGAAAGACGATCCGCATTATCAGGCTTTGTTGCAAGACCCGAACTATGTGAAAGAATACATCGATGTGGAGGAACAACAAACCGATGTTGCCATTTCGCCGAAAGCCAAATTGTCGGTCGGTATTTTCTTGACTGCGGCATTGCTGGTGGTCGTGATGGGTGCGCTGCCTGAGTTGCGTCCGGCTTTTGAACACGATGGCGCGATCAAGCCTATGGGCATGGCGCATACGATTGAAATCGTGATGCTGTCTGCTTCTGCGCTGATTATTTTGGCGTGTAAACCCAATGGCGATGCGATTACCCGAGGTTCGGTATTCCACGCCGGTATGCGTGCCGTGATTGCAGTGTTTGGTGTGGCTTGGTTGGGCGATACCTTGATGAACGGCCACTTAACAGAAGTGGAATCGACCGTCAGCCATTTGGTTGAATCTGCACCATGGACCTTTGCCTTTGCCTTGTTTATCTTGTCGGTATTGGTCAACAGCCAAGGCGCGACAGTGGCAACGCTGTTCCCAATCGCTATCAAACTGGGTATTCCTGCGCCCATCATTATTGGCACATTTGTCGCGGTAAACGGCTATTTCTTCATTCCAAACTACGGTCCGATTATTGCCGCTATCGACTTCGATACAACCGGCTCAACCAAAATCGGCAAATTCATCTTCAACCACAGCTTCATGATTCCGGGCTTGTTGAGTATGGCATTTAGTCTGGTTTTCGGTTTGTTGTTGGTTCAACTGTATTATTGATGGACTGAAAAATGAAGGCCGTCTGAAATTAAATTTCAGACGGCCTTTTTGATATTGTCATTTGAGAGCTTAATTGCAGTATTTATTGACGTCGTTTTGGTATTGCTTAATTAGGCTGTCGCGATTGGCCAAGCGTGCGCTTTCGGCGACTTGGCGGTTGATTTTGGCGATTTTGCAGTTTTCCAGCTTGTTTTGGCGGTTTTGTTCTTCGATTTTTTTATTGCGCTCTTCGATTTGTTTGTTTTGTTCCGCAACCTGTTCGTTGGGCTGCTCGGCAACCGGTTCAGATGCCGCAACAGCAGGTGCAACGGCAGGTTTAACGTTGTGCGTGCGGATGTTGACCACGCCGGAACGCTTCGGTTGCAGGCGGTTTGGCGTATCGGAATAGCTGTTGCCCGATGAGCCTTTCCAAGTGTAAACCTTGGCCGCGCCGGTCAGAGCGGCGGAAGAGAGAAGGGCTGCTATCAGACAGGTTTTGAGTACGGAAGATTTCATGGGTTTCCCTTATGTAAATGATGTTCTCATGCGGCTTATTTTACTTGAAACTGCAATGCGTTGGCATATTTTTGTACGCCAAATCAAATCATGTAAAAAAATAACGTTAAAACGTGTATTGCCAATGTTAGCATCAAGCCGGTGTGATATAATGCCGTGCATCTTGCACAAACTGAAAGACCGAGCATCATGCGTATTGTAGAAAAAGCCTATACTTTCGACGACGTTTTGTTGGTTCCAGCGCACTCAAACGTGCTGCCTCGAGATGTCAAACTTCAAACCAAACTCACCCGCGATATCACGCTCAACCTCCCTCTACTTTCTGCTGCAATGGATACCGTTACCGAAGCGCGTCTGGCTATCTCTATGGCTCAAGAAGGCGGCATCGGCATCATCCATAAAAACATGACGCCGGAGTTGCAAGCGCGTGCCGTTTCCAAAGTGAAGCGCCATGAGAGCGGCGTGGTGAAAGATCCCGTTACCGTTGCGCCGACCGCATTGATCCGCGACGTATTGGAAATGCGCGCACAACGCAAACGCAAAATGTCCGGTCTGCCTGTTGTTGAAAACGGCAAAGTGGTCGGTATCGTGACCAACCGCGACCTGCGTTTTGAAAACCGTGTCGATTTGCCGGTTTCTGCCATCATGACCCCCCGCGACCGTTTGGTTACCGTTCCTGAAGGTACCAGCATCGATGAAGCCCGCGAAATCATGCATGCGCACAAAGTTGAGCGCGTTTTGGTATTGAACGACCAAGACGAACTCAAAGGTCTGATTACCGTTAAAGATATTCTGAAAACAACCGAATTCCCTAATGCTAACAAAGATGCCGAAGGCCGTCTGCGCGTCGGTGCTGCGGTGGGTACCGGCGGCGATACCGAAGAGCGTGTCAAAGCATTAGTGGAAGCAGGCGTGGACGTGATTGTGGTCGATACTGCCCACGGTCATAGCCAAGGCGTTATCGATCGTGTGCGCTGGGTCAAAGAAACTTACCCGCACATTCAAGTCATCGGCGGCAATATCGCGACTGCCCAAGCCGCTTTGGATTTGGTGGCCGCCGGTGCGGATGCCGTTAAAGTCGGTATCGGCCCGGGCTCGATTTGTACGACCCGTATCGTGGCAGGCGTGGGCGTGCCTCAACTGACTGCGATTCACAATGTTTCCGAAGCCTTGAAAGGTACAGGCGTTCCCCTGATTGCCGACGGCGGTATCCGCTTCTCCGGCGATATTGCTAAAGCTCTGGCAGCAGGTGCATACAGCGTCATGCTCGGCGGTATGTTTGCCGGTACGGAAGAAGCACCGGGCGAAATCGAACTCTACCAAGGCCGCTCTTACAAGTCTTACCGCGGCATGGGTTCGTTGGGTGCGATGAGCCAAGGTTCTGCCGACCGCTACTTCCAAGACAAAACCGACAGCACAGACAAATATGTTCCTGAAGGCATTGAAGGCCGCGTGCCTTACAAAGGCCCGATTGTGAACATCATCCACCAATTGACCGGCGGTCTGCGCTCCAGCATGGGTTATCTGGGTTGCGCCAATATTGCTGAAATGCACGAGAAAGCAGAATTTGTGGAAATCACTTCTGCCGGTATGAGCGAATCCCACGTTCACGACGTACAAATTACCAAAGAAGCGCCTAACTACCATCGTTAAACCACTATAAAAAGGTCGTCTGAAAATATTTCAGACGGCCTTTCTGTTTTTATAAGGTTTTAAAAATGAAGCAAATATTGCTTGCCGCCGTTATGCTTAGTATTTGGGGCGTGGTATTTGCAGAATAATTGCGAAGACAAACGCTTCATGCGCTCAAACCAGAGTGCATCTGTTGAAATGACATGTATCAAATAGTACGTTCTGCTCAGGGCGATTAAACCAAGTTTCAGACGGCCTTTTAAAAATCGTATTACAATAAGCCAAAATTAAAAACACATTCCATTATGTCCAAAAAAATCCTGATTATTACCCCAAGCTGGATTGGCGACTGCGTCATGACCCAACCGCT
>NZ_JBQCXF010000005.1:0-47384 GCF_051956635.1 Neisseria sp. P0022.S010
TAATTAGTCTATACTAAATTTTACCAGTATTTATAATTATTGATAATAATCAAAACTAATTAAAATAGACATGTTTATTCATAATAATTACCGTAGAAAAGATATATCATGACACCTTTCGTAATGTGATATCAATAAAGGATAAGCGGTGAAACAACAATTTTTATGTAACAAAAATAAAATGTTATGCGCCATTTTGGCTGTTTTCTCAGGCCAGTCATTTGCGGAAGAGCTTCCTCAAGTAGATATACCTGAAGTCAAAGTTGTCGGCAATGCGCCTTCAAGTAACTGGCGTTTGCAGCCTGGCGCAAAAGACTATCTAACAGATGGAGAAGTTTTAACTACAAACGATTTAAAAACAAAACGCGCCGTATCGCTCGGACAGACTGTGGAACAAGTCTCCGGCGTTCAAAACAATGCTTACGGCCCCAATACCGGCGTACCGCAAATCCGCAGCTTGAGCGGCTCGCGCGTATATGTCAGTGAAAATGGTTTGGGTATTTCGGATGCTGCTTCTGTCAGCCCCGATTTACCGCTGATGGTTAATCCGTTTATGGCGGAAAAGATTACCGTTTTAAAATCATCGGCAGCAGTCTTGTATGGCGGCAATGCGATTGGCGGCGCAGTTGATGTCGATACCGGCGTGATCGCCACAGAAGTGCCTGAAAAAGATTTAAACGGCAAAGTCGAAGTCAGCGGCGGCTACAATACGCCGCGTGTCACAGCGTTCAAATTAAACGGCAAGGTCGGCAATGTAGCTTGGCATTTGTCGGGGGCGGACACTAATGCCAATGATTACCGTATTCCGGGAGATTCCAAACCTGCTGCCTGCTACGATCATGCCAATATTTATAGCTCTCGCCTGATGTGGGCATGTCAGGTTACGCCCGACATTACCGAAACCTTAAACAAAGGCTATTACCGTTATGTCACAAAAGACATTCCGGCTTTCATTGAACTATGGAAACGCTATAACGACGGCTCGGAACCTGACGAATCTGAATTGTACAAATTAAACAAACCGTTTTGGGGCGATTGGGTAGAAAATCCGCTTTATGACGGCAGTCCAAACTTTAGAAATAAAGTCATCAATGCCATGAAAGATGATATGCCTGTTGAAAAAGGCCGTCTGAAAAACAGCCATCTGAGCAATCAAAACTTTGCTTTCGGCCTAAGCCATATCGGTGAACGCAGCTATGCAGGCGTATCCGTCAGCCGCTTCTTGAGCAAATCCGGTATTGCAGGCTTTGGCTATTACAATTTTGCCGAATCAGGCCACCACCACGGCGGTACCCACAAAGCACCGGCACGCGAATACGCTTCCGTACGCGCTCAACAAACCCGTTGGCAGGCAGAAGCCATGTACCGTCCATTGACGCCATGGATTGAAAACATCAAATTCCAAGCCGCCTATACGCAAAACCCAACATCCGAATACTTGGGAGACACCAAAATGCAAACTTTGGACAGCAAAACTTTCCAAAGCCGTTTGGAGTTCAACCACAAAGCAGGTTCTTGGCTGAAAGGTACATTGGGCGCAGATTGGAAACAGCGCAGCACCGAATCTTCAGGCATCAACGGCAAACGCACCGGAAACTATGCCTACCTGCCCGATACAGACAGCAAAGAATACGGCATTTTCGCTTTGGAAAACTTTAAGTGGAAAAACTGGAATGCGTCTTTGGGTTGGCGACATGGCGAAGTCCGTCACTCGGTCGACATCGGCGATTACAAACCTGGACGCAACAGCTCGACCGTTAAAGGATTGGAAGAGAGAGGCCGTCTGAAATACAGCTTAAACCACTATCATGCAGGCTTAGGCGTAGATTTGTTTGACTTCTTAAAACTGGGCGCACGATATAGCCGTTCACAACGTGCCCCTGAAGTCAACGAGTTGTATGCAGGTGGCGATCACTATGCCCTGATGGCTTCAGAATCACACTGGGGAGTAGACGTACTGCGTCCGGAAACAGCAGGCACTTGGGAGGTAAACGGCGAAATCGGTTGGAAAGACGGCCGCTTCCGTGCAAGCTGGTATAAAACCCAATTTAAAGACTACACCTTCCTCGTAGATGCCGCACATGACGGCGGCCAACGCCTACCAACCAAATACTGGCGCTCCGGCGACACCCAGCTTCACGGCGTGGAATTGGAGGTAAACCAATGGTTTGACCTGAATAAATACGGCACATTGGAAGCCCGCCTGTTTGGCGACTTCGTACACAACCGCGCTGATTTGGACGACGAGCGCAACAGCACATTAGGCAATGGCAACCGTGTCCGCAACAACGGCTATTACATGCCCAATATGCCCGTATCCCGCTACGGCGCAGGCCTGACATGGAATAAAGGCAACTGGCAACTGGGCACCAGCCTGACACGCTACCGCCCAGCCAAACATACAGGCCACATGGCTGCCCACTACAAAGAGCCTGTTTTGGGCGGCTATACCATGTGGGATATGTACATGAGCCATACCACCAAACACGGAAAATCGACAGCCGAATGGTTCCTCGATGCACGCAACCTTGCCAACCGTACCGCAAGACCGCAAAACTCCATGCTCAAATATATCGCACCATTGCCGGGCCGCTCCGTCCGCGCTGGTGTAAGGCTGACGTTCTAAGTTGAAAATAAAACAAACCGGATTCCCAGTTGATGGAAATCCGGTTTTCTTTTTTGATTATTTGATTTTCAGACGGCCTGATTACAAGCCTTTTACCTGTTAAGAAGAAACCACAAAATCCACTGTATGCGCTTCACTGTAATCAGGGATTTCCAGCTTTTCTATCATGCGGTGCAACACATCATTCGGCACAGAATGTTCGCGGTTACGGTTTTGCGATAGTAATTGCGTGTAAGGCACTTCCAAATAAATGAGATGCACGCGTGCACCGTAATCGGCAAACATCGGCAGCCATTTGCTGCGCAGATCGCGGTTAAGATTGGTCGCATTAAAGACAAATGACGTACGGGCTCGCAGGTATTCTTTTGCCTGCTCTTTACCCAAACGCACTGCTTCGGCAGTATGTTTGGAATCTGCGGGATCAAGTTTGCGCTCACGGCGAATCTCATCCAGCGACAGCATGGGTAAATGGGCAAGATGTTGCCTGATGTAACTGTCTTTGCCGCTACCTGCTATGGCGCACATGGCGTATACATCAAAGGTCCGATCATCAAATGGCTGATAATCCGGCATTTCGCTACGGCCGTTAAGATAGAGATAGCGTCCGTAGTCGCTGGCAAAAGTACGCGCCTTGCCCCAACAAGCATTTTCTTCACAGAGTTCACGAAACAAATCAATGCGCAGCAAAATATCCTGTTGATCGCAGCATATACGGCCTAAAACATCGGCTTTAGCAAGCATGGCAAGATACGCAGTGTTAACCTGCAAACTGGCTGCTATGACGGCTCGCTCAGGATTAGGCTTGTTAATCGCCCATAAGGGCAATCCGTGCAAACGTACAAGTTTAGCGATTGCTTCTCTTACGGCAAACGGAGCGGCAAGTTCGGTATACAGTAAAGTACGGGCGGTATGCTCGCCTTTTTTTGCGTGATGCGGCGAAACGATACGCTCTTTGCCGTTTTCTATTTCACGCTTGGTCGTACTGCGTTTTTCCACATCATGCAGCATGGCGGCAGCAAACAGAATATGTTGCTCCTGTTCATCAAGCGCTTGAAACTCGGGCAGTTTCAAAAGGGCTTCGCACACCATTTTGGTATGCGTAAATACATCGCCTTCGGCATGCCACTCAGGGTCTTGCGGAACATCCTTCATATCGGCAAACCAGCTGAAACGACGTTCTAATGCTTGCCAATCAGGAAGTTGACCGGGTATGTAATATGGGAATGTCCACATAATTGTCTTTCTTATTATTGGATAATTGGACTTCAGGCCGTCTGAAACTGCCAGCTTTGCCAATGGTATTTGTCGTAATCAATAAGACGGGCAGGCTTCCAAGTTTTCGTCCAATGAACATCGGTTTTAACGTGTTTGGCTCGTACCAATTTGAAAAGGTTGTCGAATTCATTGGATTGAACAGATAGGTTGCCGTTGTTGGTGGCAAAATCAGCGGCGTTACGGATAACAAAACCTTCGCTGCATGCTGCTCCTGTATTCGGATCGTAGCCGCCAAGTTTGCCGGCAGTTTGTACGCTCTCCGTCCACGACTCTCCCAAATTAGCGGCCAGCCATTGCGCTAAAGCAATATCTTCATTGGCGTATTTTTGAGTGAAATCTGCAAGAGGCTGCATAATGGGAATTTCTGGCACAGTCGGAAAATCAAACAGCTGCGCATAAAATTTAACCTCTTCCCATGAAAGCCAATGTCCGCCACGACGGACGGCGAATAGATAAAAATAGCTTTCCAATTGAGAATAGGCAATCGAATGAATGCCGTACATATTCTCGCCAAAAAGTTCGAGATCGCCCAAATCATCTTTGATTTGCTGCCATCGTTGCAGCAAAGGTTTATCCCACGGATGCTGGGTAGGCGCAGTATGGCTACGGGCATAGAGGCCGTGTGCGGCAAAACAGTTGTTTTGTCCATCTAATTTTTCGGTTAAAACCAACTTCGGCAGCTCGGCAAAATATGAAAGAAAGCCACGCGGCATAAAACGGTCGTCAGAGGTTGTGCCGAGGCTGATGGGCGCGTGCAGGCTGCGGGCGTATTTTTGAGGTTCGGTTGTCGTCATAATATTTTTTCCTTTTTATTTATTTTTTTAATTTTCTTTTCAAGCGTTCCCAGCGACTGGTTACATTTTCCCCACCACATTTTCTTGTTTGGAAACCAAGAGTTGGTCAACTTTTAGATTCTCAGTATCGATGATTTCAAACTTATAACCGGCATAAACCAGGAAATCCGTGCGCTTCGGGATTTTGCGCAGGGAATACATCATAAAGCCGGCGATGGTTTCGTAGTTTTCCGAATCGGGAAACTCTTCGATATCCAGCGCACGCATAACATCGGCGAGCGGGGTCGCGCCGTCCACTAACCATGTATCTTCGGTACGGCGGATGATTTGCGGCTCTTCTTCGGTATTAACCAGCTCACCCATCACAATGCTCATCACATCTTTCAGCGTTACCACACCAACTACCAGCGCGTATTCGTTCACCACTACGGCAAAGTCTTCGCCGGAAGTCTTGAAGGTCTCCAATACATCATAAAGCGACAGTGTGTCGGGGATGAACAATGCTTTACGCAACACGCGTTTGTCAGTCAAGCGGACATCTTTTTCTTTTAAAAACAAGGTAAGCAGCGTATGTGATTCGATGTAGCCGATGACGCGTTCCAAATCGCCGTCGCATACGAGGAATTTGTTGTGCGGTTTGTCGGACATCATTTCCAACACGGTATCGCTGTTGTCGTTTTTATCAAAATAGACAATGTATTCGCGCGTGCTCATGGTGGAAGTAACCGTGCGCTCTTGCATATCGAAAATGTTTTCAATCAGATAGTGTTCTTGTTCTTTCAACACACCAGCCTGCGCACCGGCATCGACGACGGCGTAAATGTCTTCCGAGGTCAGTTGCTCCTGACGGACGGTGGAAATTTTGAAGAGCTTGAATATTGCGTTTGCCAATCCGTCAAAAATCAAAATAAACGGCTTTAAGATAAAAATTAAAAACATCATTGGCCGCACAATGCGTACCGCCACCGCTTCAGGGTGGGTCATCGCTACGCGCTTGGGCATCAGGTCGGCAATCAGGATAAAGCTGCCTGTTACCAACGTAAATGTCAGCAGCGACGCAGCCGTACTGCCCCAACTGCCAGCGTTTGCCAACAAGCCGTCAAAATAGGGGCGCACCGCCGCCTCTCCGACGATACCGGCAAGAATGGCGACGGCGTTCAAACCGATTTGGACGACGGTAATAAAACTGCCCGGTTGCTGCTGCATATTGAGCACATCCAGCGCGCGTGTATCGCCGCCGTCTTTAGCCATGACTTGCAATTTGATTTTGCGCGCCGAAGCCAGCGCGAGTTCGGAACAGGATACAAACGCGCTAATGACAATCAGCAGGCACAATAATAGTAAGGCTTCGAGAATATTCATAAAAAATTATGTGTGGTATAGGTTGGAAACATTCAGACATCAAAGGCCGTCTGAAAAATTTAATTTATTCCGTGATTAATGTTATGTGTATTTATCGCTTCAACCATCTAAAGCATCTTCATCCAAGGATTTCAGCCATTTCAGCTTTTCGCCAATTTTGATTTCCAATCCGCGCGGGACGGGTTGGTAGAAGTCGGGTTCGTCCAAGCCGTCGGGCATATAGCTTTCACCGGCGGCGTAGGCGTTTGGTTCGTCGTGGGCATAGCGGTATTCGCGTCCGTAACCCAATTCTTTCATCAACTTGGTCGGCGCATTGCGCAGGTGGACGGGCACTTCGTCGCTGGCGTTTTCTTTGACGAAACGGCGCATTTGGTTGTATGCCTTATAGCCTGCATTGGATTTGGCGGCGGCGGCAAGGTACAACACGGCTTGCGCCAAAGCAAGCTCTCCTTCCGGCGAGCCTAAGCGCTCATAAGTTGCGGCGGCATCATTGGCAATCGTTAAGGCACGCGGATCGGCCAAGCCGATATCTTCCCATGCCATGCGGACAATGCGGCGGGCGAGATAGCGCGGGTCGGTGCCGCCGTCGAGCATACGGCAAAACCAATACAGCGCGGCATTCGGATGCGAACCACGCACGGATTTGTGCAATGCGGAAATTTGATTGTAGAAACTCTCGCCACCCTTATCAAAACGGCGGATTTGCGCACCCAAACTATCGGCGAGGAATTCGGCGGTTAAGGTTTTCAGACGGCGTGTATCGGCAGCACGTAAAAGTTGTTCCAATAAATTCAACAATCTGCGCGCATCGCCATCTGCGGTATTCACAAGCAATTCTTGCGCATCGGCTTCAATCGTAAAATCTTGGTATTCGGGCAAGGCCAACACTTTGGCAATCAGCTTTTTTAGGTCGTCTGAAGACAAAGATTGCAAGACATAAACCTGCGCCCTGCTGAGCAATGCCGGATTGACTTCAAATGACGGGTTTTCCGTGGTAGCGCCAATAAAGGTTAATAAGCCGCTTTCGACATAAGGCAAAAATGCGTCCTGTTGCGCTTTGTTGAAGCGGTGTACCTCGTCAACAAACAAAATCGTTGCTCGCCCTTGTTGCAGGGCAATTTCAGCCTTTTCAATAGCCTCGCGTATGTCTTTCACACCTGAAAATACGGCGGAAACAGGCAGAAACTGCGCATTGAAACTCTGCGCCAAAATCCGTGCCAGCGTGGTTTTGCCTACGCCTGGTGGCCCCCACAGCAACATAGAATGCGGCTTTCCACCTTCCACCGCCACGCGCAAAGGTTTGCCCTCGCCGATTAAGTGCTGCTGCCCGATGACTTCGTCTAAAGAATGCGGGCGCAGGCGTTCAGCTAAAGGGGCTTCGGGTTGGCGTGCAAAAAGGTCGGACATAGCGGCTTTCGTGCTGATTGATTGAAAAGAAAACTCGCTAGCATTATACGGTAGTTTCGCAAACACACATATCTGGCCGCATTACGGTATAATACATGCTATTTTGAGAACTCTTCAGGCGTTTCAGACGGCCTTGTTTACAGGAAACATCATGACTTCAAAAGCTCTTTTGGCAGCTGTTACATCAGCTTTCTTATTGGGTGCATGCGCTACCGGTGGCGACTCTTTCGGCGGTTTGGGCAGCGGTACGGGTATCGGCAGCAGCGTAGTGAAAATGGCGGTAGACAGCCAATGCCGTACCGAATTGAACAAACGTAACGAATGGCGCGTCATTGCTTTGGCCATGAGCACGGAAAAACAAGCCGAATGGGAAAATAAAATCTGCGGCTGCGCCAGCGAAGAAGCGCCAAACCAATTGACTGCAACCGAAATGATGCAGGTATTGAGTCCGGCAACTCGCGAGCAGGCCATTGCTTCCGTTACCGCAAAAACGGTTACCGCCTGCTTCAAACGACTCTACAAATAATCATTCAGACGGCCTTTTTTCACATCAATGCCGTCTGAATTCGTTTTGACTTTCTATTTGAATTTTAAATACATAGAGAAGAAACCATGAAATACATCAGCACCCGCGGTGCGACCGCACGCAAGCAATTTAGCGAAGTTTTATTGATGGGTTTGGCTCCTGACGGCGGTTTGATGCTGCCTGAGCAATACCCTCAAATCGACCGTGCTACTTTAGACCAATGGCGCACACTCAACTACCCCAAGCTGGCGTTTGAAGTCATGAGCCTGTTTGCCACCGACATCCCTGCTGATGATTTACGCGACATCATCAACCGCACCTACACCGAAGAAGTATTCGGTACCAAAGCCATTACTCCGGTGCGCACACTTTCAGACGGCATCAAAATCCAAGCCCTCTCCAACGGCCCGACTTTGGCATTCAAAGACATGGCCATGCAATTCTTGGGCAATGCGTTTGAATATGTATTGAACAAAGAAGGCAAAGAACTCAATATCTTAGGCGCCACCAGCGGCGATACCGGCTCTGCCGCCGAATACGCCCTGCGCGGTAAAAAAGGCGTCAACGTCTTCATGCTGTCTCCGGAAGGCAAAATGAGCGCATTCCAACGCGCGCAAATGTTCAGCCTGCAAGATGCCAACATCCACAACATCGCCGTTGAAGGCATGTTTGACGACTGCCAAGACATCGTCAAAGCAGTACAAAACGATGCCGAATTCAAAGCCAAATACCATATCGGCACAGTCAACTCCATCAACTGGGGCCGTATCGTCGCCCAAGTCGTGTACTACTTTGCCGGTTATTTCAACGCCACGTCAAACAATGACGAAAAAGTCAGCTTCTGCGTACCAAGCGGCAACTTCGGCAATGTCTGCGCCGGCCATATCGCCCGTCAAATGGGCCTGCCCATCCACCGCTTGATTGTTGCCACCAACGAAAACGACGTATTGGACGAATTTTTCAAAACCGGCGCATACCGTCCGCGCAACAGCGAACACACCCACGTTACTTCCAGCCCGTCCATGGACATTTCCAAGGCCTCCAACTTCGAGCGTTTTGTGTTTGACCTAATGGACCGCGATGCGGACGAAATCCAAACCTTATGGGCGGAAGTAGCCTCCGGCAAAGGTTTCAATTTGGAATTTGCCTTAAACAAAGTACATCAACAATATGGCTTTGTTTCCGGCAAATCAACCCATGCCAACCGCCTTGCCACCATCAAACAGGTTTACGAGCAAGATCATGAATTGATTGATCCGCATACAGCCGATGGCGTCAAAGTTGCCCGTGAAGTCCGCGAAGCCGGCGAAACCATCATCTGCCTCGAAACCGCACTGGCCGCCAAATTTGAAGCCACCATCCATGAAGCGGTCGGCGAAGTTTCCATCCCCCGCCCTGCCGCATTGGAAGGCTTGGAAAATCTGCCGCAACGGGTCCGTGTTGTCCCTAATAATGCGACGGCAGTGAAAGACATCATTAAGGAAGCTCTGGCTTAATCGGCTGTCTTTGATGACTGAAGAGGCCGTCTGAAACTTTTTCAGACGGCCACAACTGGTATTTGAGAAGTAGGCAGCGTTATTGCCAACCCCACCGCATTACAGTCGTTATCATATAAAATCAAGGCGTTAAAACAATACCAACTCCTTTTGACTTTCAATTGCAAACATTGTAATGACAGATATTTTCGTTTAGAATTGCATGTTTGCTCTAAATTTGGATTGATATGCAGACAACACAAGCCACATCCAACTGGGAGCTATACAAGCGCTTGCTTGGATATTTGAAAAGCTATTGGAAGATGTTTATCGTCTCCGTAGTGGCCATGCTGATTGTCGCCGGTACGATGCCGGCTTTCGGTTACTTGCTCAAACCTTTGATCAATGAAGGTTTTGTCGATAAAAACATGAAAAGCATGTCATGGTTGCCGCTGGCAATTGTGGCGCTATTTTTCGTTCGCGGCCTGTTTAACTTCATCAACGAATATTGCACGACGTATCTGTCCAGCCACTTGGTGCAGCGCTTGCGCGGTGAAATGTTCAACAAAATGATGCACCTGCCGACTTCGTATTTCAGCAGCAATACCGGCGGCCGTTTGATGTCTCGTATCTTGAACGACGTCAATCAAATTACCGATGCAGGGTTTAACGTCATTACCGTGATTGCCAAAGACGGCGTGAGCGTAGTCGGCCTGTTGGGCTTGCTGACTTATCTGAACTGGCGTTTGACCCTGATTACTTTTATCATCTTGCCGGTTGTTGCTGTATGTATCCAAACAGTCAGCAAACGCCTGCGCAAACTGTCTGCCAACAACCAAATTTATCTTGGCCAGCTGATGCAGGTCTTGGGCGAAAGCATTAATGGCGAACGCGTTGTAAAAATCTACGGCGGCCAAGATTATGAAAACCGCCGCTTCGACCGTATTGCCAATGATGTTCGCCGCAACCTGCTCAAACAGGTTTCCGCCAGCTCTGCCGGTACCGGCATTACGCAATTAATGGCTTCGGTTGCACTGGCTGCGATTATTTACGCAGCCGCCCGCCAAGCAGGGCTTTCCGGCTTTAGTGCAGGCGATTTTATGTCGTTTTTGTCCAGCATGATCATGATGTTTGACCCCATCAAACGCATGACCGGCGTGATGCAATCCCTGCAGCGCGGTTTGGCGGCGGCTGAAAGCGTCTTCACCTTTTTGGACCAGCCCGAAGAAAGCAACGAAGGCAAACAAACCCTCAGCCCAAACCCTGGCGATATCGAATTTTGCGATGTTGTACACCGTTATCCCGAAGCCGAACGCAACAGTTTGAACCATATCAACCTGCTTGTCCCACAAGGCAAAGTGACTGCATTGGTCGGCGCATCGGGTTGCGGCAAAACCACCTTGGCCAATATGTTGCCGCGCTTCCTTAATCCCAATGAAGGCGAAGTTTTGATCGGCGGCATCAACATCAATGAATATACGCTCGAAAGCTTGCGCAGCCGCATGGCATTCGTCAGCCAAAACGTTGTCCTGTTTAATGGTACGATTGCTGAAAACATTGCCTATGCACAAGCTGACAAATTCAGCGAAGAAGAAATTATTAATGCCGCAAAAGCAGCCAATGCTTGGGAATTTATCCAAAAAATGCCACAAGGCCTGCACACTGAAGTTGGCGAAAACGGTTTAAAACTGTCCGGCGGCCAACGTCAACGCCTCGCCATCGCGCGTGCGCTTTTGAAAAACGCGCCGATTTTAATTTTGGACGAAGCCACCAGCGCATTGGATAATGAATCCGAACGTTTGGTACAAACCGCATTGGAAAACCTGATGCAAAACCGTACCACTTTGGTGATTGCCCACCGACTTTCTACCATCGAAAAAGCCGACAACATCGTTGTCATGCATGAAGGCAATGTCGTCGAACAAGGCACACACCAAGAATTAATCAGCGCAGGCGGACGCTATGCCGACCTGCACAGCCTCAGCGAAAAATCAGCCGTACCGGCGAGCAAGTAGCTGAAGCCGTATTCCACTCTTTTTATTAACCTCGGCCGCCCCGACTTATCCTTTTCAGACGGCCTTATCCGACAGGAAATATCAATGGCAGCATTCAATACCCAGAAAGTCTTGTCCGTACATCACTGGACCGACGCTTACTTCACTTTCACCTGCACCCGTGACGAATCTTTGCGCTTTGAAAACGGCCAATTCGTCATGGTCGGCCTGATGGTTGACGGCAAACCGCTGATGCGCGCATACAGCGTGGCTTCTGCCAACTGGGAAGAGCATCTGGAATTTTTCAGCATTAAAGTACAAGACGGCCCCTTGACCAGCCGCCTGCAACACCTTAAAGTCGGCGATGATGTCCTCATCAGTAAAAAACCGACCGGTACTCTGGTTGCCGGCGATTTGAATCCGGGCAAACACCTCTACCTCTTGAGCACCGGTACCGGCATCGCCCCTTTCTTGAGCATTACCAAAGACCCTGAAATTTACGAGCAATTCGAAAAAATCATCTTGGTTCACGGCGTGCGCTACAAAAAAGACTTGGCATACTACGACCGCTTTACCAAAGAATTGCCCGAACACGAATACCTGGGCGATTTGGTTAAAGAAAAATTGATTTACTACCCGATTGTTTCACGCGAAGACTATGTACACCATGGCCGTCTGACCGATTTGATGCGCAGCGGCAAACTCTTTGAAGACATCGGCCTGCCTAAAATCAATCCGCAAGACGACCGCGCCATGTTGTGCGGCAGCCCTGCCATGTTGAAAGACACCTGCAACGTCTTGGACGAATTCGGCCTGACCGTTTCTCCGAAAACTGGTGTCCGCGGCGACTACCTGATTGAGCGCGCATTCGTCGATCAATAACGTATCCCCGGCAACAGGCCGTCTGAAACCCTTCTTTCAGACGGCCTAAAACCTTAATAATTTATCTCACATTATGCCTACTCTACTCATTATCCGTCCGTCCAACCGTCCGCAACAAGATATCCAAACCTGCCATGCAGCCGGTTGGCAGGCTCAAGTATTGAGTCCGATTGAAATAGAGGCAGACCGTTCGGCACTAAACAAACTTCCCGAACAATTCAAGCAAGCCGATGTCGTGTTTTGGGTCAGCCCGACCGCTATTGAAACCGCAGCGCCGCACCTGAACTTTTCAGACGGCCCCAAAGCACACATTACCGTCGGCCAAACCAGTCAACATACTTTGGCGCAATTCTCCCCCTATCCCGTATTCTCCCCCGAAGACGGCAACGACAGCGAAGCCGTCTTGAGAATGCCTATTTGGAAAAACCTGCCGCCCAACGCCCGAGTTCTCATTATTCGAGGTCATGGCGGCCGCGATTATTTGGCAGACAAATTAAGCGCACTGGGTTTTCAAATCGACTTCGCCGAAATCTATTTCAGACGGCCACACGCCATCGATTGGCAGCACTTTAAAACTGAAGACATCGCCGCCGCCTACGTTACATCCGGCGAACTTGCACGCGAATTTTTCCATCAGATTCCGCCGCAATTTTCCCGATTCTTCGAATCCTTGCTATACTTTACCCACCACCCGCGCATTGCCGATGCACTTCGCATCGTCGGCGCCAAACATGTAGAAACCGTCACTTCTTTATCCGCTGCACTTTCATCCATGCCACAAAGGAGCCAAGCAGTGACCCAAGTCGAAGACAATAAAGATACCCGACAAGTTGCCAATACGGCAGCGCCGGCGCCTGAACGTTCTGAAAACACCAGGCCGTCTGAACCAATCAAACCTACCCAACCTCAGCGAGTGGAGGCGAGCATGCCCGAGTCCAACAATCTCCCACAAAACAACGCCCCTGTTATCATCAAACAATCCGGCGGCAAAGCCTTGGCCGCAGGTGCAACCGTCTTGGCACTGCTTGGCTTGGGCGCGAGCGGATTCCTGTTTGTACAGGGTCAAAATGTTTTAAAAAACCAAGAGCTCGAATTCAATCAAAAAATCGACAAAGCTGCGTTGGGCGAGTCTGAAAATGCCAGCCTTTTAAAAGACAACCTCAACCGCCAAACCGCTATTCAGGCCGAGTTAGACCGCTTGAACAACGGTCAAAAAAGCAATAGCGATCAAATTCTGCAAACGCAAAAAGCTTATCAAGAGCTGCTCAAAGGCCGTGTCAACTGGCTGGTTGACGAAGCCGAATCCATGTTGAACACAGCTTCGCAACAATTGATGCTGTCAGGCAACCTCCAAGGCGCGGTCAGCGTATTGGAACACATCGACAGCCGCCTGAGCCGTTTTGACCAGCCCGAGCTTATCCCCGTCAAACAAGCCATCAGCAATGATTTGGCCGCGCTGAAAAACCGTCCTTATGTCGATATTTCCGCTACCGCCCTGCGTATCGACCGTTTGGAAACCGCCATTTCCGGCCTGCCTTTGGTCTTGGACGGCGTATTGAAACCGGGTGCCGCGCCTGTCGAAACCGCCCATTCAGGAACTTGGTGGGAAAACACATGGGAAAAATCCCTCAATGCCCTCAAAGGCTTGGTTGAAGTCCGTCATCTGGACAGCAACGACGCCATGTTGATTTCACCCGAACAAACCTACTTCATCCGCGAAAACCTGCGCCTGCGCCTTTTGGATGCGCGCATTGCCCTGTTGCAACACAACGGCGAAGTGTATCAAAGCGATTTGAACAACGTTGAAGCAACCGTAAAACAATACTTCGACAGCAAATCCCCTGCTACCCAGTCATGGCTGAAAGAGTTGGCCGAACTCAAAGCCCTTGATGTCCGCATGATTTCAGACGACAGCCTGAAAGCCAGCTTGAGTGCCGTTCGCGCTTATCAAGAAGGTTCGCGTACACAAATGACAGCCGAAGAAACTGCACAAACCGAAGCCGCCGAGAAAACCGCTTCCGCTCCGGCGGCGGCAGCTACCGAGCAAGCCACAACTGCCGCACCGGCCGCCGCTTCTGCCCCTCAATCTCTGGAAGCACCTGCCTTGCCGTCTGAAAACAAAAAAGAACCGGCTGCCGAAGCTGCCAAACCACAAAACCAAACCAAGCCTGCTGCCAAAATTAAAGGAGAGCAAGCATGAAAACCGTCGTTTGGATTGTCATTCTGTTTGCTGCCGCCGTCGGTTTAGCGTTGGCTTCCGGCATTTATACAGGCAATGTGTATGTCGTGGTTGAGCAAACCATGCTGCGCATCAATCTGCATGCCTTTGTTTTAGGCCTGCTGTTGAGCGTATTCGTCTTGTATTTCCTGATTAAATTCGTGTTCGGCCTCTTGAACCTTCCGGCGCGTATGCAACGCTTCGGCATTGCCCGCAAAGGCCGTCAGGCTTCTGCCTCTTTGAACAGCGCAGGTCTGGCATATTTTGAAGGCCGTTTTGAAAAAGCCGAACAAGAAGCCGCCAAAGTCTTGCAAAACAAAGAAGCAGGCGATAACCGCACCCTGGCTTTGATGTTGGGCGCGCACGCGGCCGACCAAATGGAAAACTTCGAACTGCGCGACCGCTACCTGCACGAAATCGAACACCTTCCGCAAAAACAACAGCTTTCCCGTCATCTTTTGCTGGCCGAATCTGCACTGGGCCGCCGCGATTATCCGACCGCCGCACAAAATCTTGAAGCCGCAGCCAAAATCAACGGCAACTTAAGCCGCCTGGTGCGCCTGCAATTGCGTTATGCCTTTGATCACGGCGATGCTTCAGATGTCTTGGCAAAAGCGGAAAAACTGGTCAAAGCCGGCGCCATCAACGATTACGAAGCAGAACAGTATCAAAACTGGGCATATCGCCGCCTCTTGAGCGAAGTAACCGATGCAGGCCGTCTGAAAGCCTGTTTGAAACAGATTCCCGAAAACGTGAAATCTGGCGAATTGTGCGTTGCGATTGCCGAGAAATACGAGCGTTTGGGCTTGTATGCCGAAGCGGTCAAATGGGTAAAAACCCATTATCCGCAAAACCGCCAGCCCGAGCTTTTGGAAGCTTTTGTCGAATCCGTGCGTTTCTTGAGCGAACGAGAGCAACAAAAAGCCATCGACTTGGCAGACTCTTGGCTGCAGGAACAACCCGACAATGCACCGCTGTTGATGTATCTTGGCCAACTGGCTTACGGACGCAAACTTTGGGGCAAAGCCCAAGGCTACCTCGAAGCCAGCATCGCCCTGCAACCCAGCGTATCCGCACATTTGGTCCTAGCGCGCGTGTTTGATGAAACCGACCAACCGCAAAAAGCGCAAGAACAACGCAATCTGGTTTTGGAAAGCGTGGCCGAAGAAGAACATCCGGCAGCCCTTCCTCAACCAAATTGATGTGCTGATTTTGTATTAAGCGACAGTATGAAATCTACAACAGAACCAACCATTTAATCATTTCAGACGGCCTCAATACATATCTAAGGCCGTCTGAACTTTGTCCAACACACCAAATCAGAAAGCCTATTTATCATGACTGCTCTGAAAAACGACACTTTCCTCCGCGCCCTGCTCAAACAGCCTGTCGAATACACACCCATCTGGATGATGCGCCAAGCCGGACGCTATCTGCCTGAATACAAAGCCACGCGCGCATGCGCAGGCAGCTTTCTCGATTTGTGCAAAAACACCGAGCTGGCAACCGAAGTTACCATCCAGCCTTTAGAACGTTTTGATCTGGACGCAGCAATTCTGTTTTCCGATATTCTGACCGTTCCCGATGCCATGGGTTTGGGCCTGTATTTTGCCGAAGGCGAAGGCCCAAAATTTGAACGCGCTTTGCAACACGAAGCCGACATTGCAAAACTGCAGGTTCCCGACATGGAAAAACTGCAATACGTCTTTGATGCCGTAACTTCTATCCGTAAAGCACTGGACGGCCGAGTTCCGCTGATCGGCTTCTCCGGCAGCCCGTTCACACTCGCCTGCTACATGGTTGAAGGCGGCAGCAGCAAAGAATTCCGCACCATCAAAACCATGATGTATTCGCGTCCTGATTTGCTGCATAAAATCCTCGACACCAATGCTCAAGCCGTTACCGCTTATCTCAACGCCCAAATCGATGCCGGCGCACAAGCCGTACAAATTTTCGACACTTGGGGCGGCGTGTTGAGCGATGCAGCGTTTAAAGAGTTCAGCCTGAAGTACATCCGACAAATCGTTGCCGGACTCAAACGCGAAAGCGAAGGCCGCCGCGTGCCTGTTATCGTATTTGCGAAAGGCGGCGGCTTATGGCTGGAAAGCATGGCAGAAATCGGCGCAGACGCATTAGGCTTGGACTGGACCTGTAACATCGGCGAAGCCCGCCGTCGCGTCGGCGAACAAGTTGCCCTGCAAGGCAATTTTGATCCGTTCGCCCTCTTTGGCACACCGGAATCTATCCGCACCGAAGTCGCACGCATCCTTGCCGACTACGGCAATGGCAGCGGCCATGTATTCAACCTCGGGCACGGCATCAACCAACACGCCAATCCGGAACACGCCAAAATCTTGGTCGATACCGTACACGAATTGTCCCGTCAGTATCACGCTTGATTGAGCGCGTAACGTAAAAGGCCGTCTGAAACCGTATTTGTTGTTTCAGACGGCCTCTTAGCTCAAACCCTGAGAACCGCATGCGTGCGTTCCACATACATCCTACTTGTTGAGTTTAGATTTCATATGGGCTACGGATTGCTCATGATTCATGGTTATTCTCCTTTTCTAGTTTGCAACAAGTTGAGGTTATCTAAAACAAGATTTAATTCAGTCATAAGCTTCTCATGATGAATAAACATGGTTTTCTATAACTTATTCTATTAATTATGTATTCAATAAACTCAAATCATCATTTGTTGGAATGGTAAGGTGATTTTCATTATTTCTAAATTCCCCATTAACATATTCTGAGAATGCACATGTTTTGCAGCAATAAACTAATCTATTAGTCTCTATTTCCTTCCATAAATCAAAACCATAGGTGCCATGGCAAATATTACATTCCATATCTGGTTCTTGAATAATAAATAAATTCTCTAAAAAATTTTGTAGCGATTGATAAATATATGATTTATTTCTTTGCATGGAAATATCTATTTGCCGTTTAAGAGATTTTAAATCGTAAAAACTAATTAGTGATTTTTTTATTGGATAATTAGGGATATCTAAAATTTCTATATTCATAAATTTAGAAATATTTGAATGGTGATCTAAAAATTCTTTCTCTAAACTAGGATAATCATGTAACCATTTAAGAATTAAAGTTGCGAGTAAGATATGATCTACATTATTACCTATACCCTCTATTTTTTCTTTTAAAGAAAGTATTATTTTTTTTTGCATAATTACTGCCCTTTCACTGGATATGTTGTGATTAAATTTCCCATTTTGTCAGTAAATATCTTAATATATCTAGTTGGTGTTCCTCCTTCCTTCAAACTAGTTATACCAATATTCTTACCAGTATCGACTACACGGACAAACTGACCGCCAGGGATGGCTGTTACTGGAGAGGATATCGTATTTCTACTTTGTAAAATAACTTTTAATTCATTTGGAGTTATTGAAAAAATAGAACGGCTATTTTCAACTGGCCTATAAAATGGCCGTCTATTAGAGTTAGCATAGGTAGTGTCGCCGCCACTCAAGCTGATAAATAAAGGTCGTCTGAAACAGTTTCCTAGTTTTCAGCCAACCCACATTGCATAATGAGGAGAATATCTTAAATAACCAAGCATCCTCAATCATAATTTAGAGAAATTATTTTTTCAGAGTCTAATTCTGTTAATATAATTAACTTATTAATTTTATCTATTTTCCATTCTGATATTATATCGGTAGATACTAAATTCTCTCTTGTTAAGTTTTTATCTGTAATAATTGCACCCAACTCATGAATAATACAAATTTTTTGATTCTCCAATAAATAAATATCAAAAACTATTCCATCTATATTTATCATATTAACTTCTAATTTTTGTATAGAAATACAAAAAACGACTGAATCAAATCCGATAAAAATATTTTTATCACCAAATATTAATACTTTTGGGGAAATACTTATACAGGAAACAGCTAATCCAATACCTATATTGAATTCTTTGTGAAAAGAAAGAATAAAACATCGATAAATCTCCTTTCCTTCCTCTCTTAGAATAATATATTTTTGATAAGTATTTAGTAAATAGTCCTCTAACTCTCTTATGGAATTATAAGGATATTTCGTTAATTTCATTATTTGAGACCTTTACAAAATTCCCAAAAATCCCCTAAATTCCGACCCAAGACATTTAGGGGATTTCTCATGAGTACCTTCTTCCAACAAATTGCACAGGCCATGATTGCCAAACACATCGATCGTTTCCCACTATTGAAATTAGAGCAGGTCATTGATTGGCAGTTGACCAAGGCAGCAACTGCTTATTCAGTATACACGTTTCCGTTGCTATGTTAACCGTGTTGCACGAGCTGACAACCTTCGACTCTACAGCATTCTTTCCCCTCGTACTGATCGACCTGCCCACAGGTGCAGCATTGACTGTATTGTTTAGTGGTTTAACACCTCAAAACCGACGAAAAACAAGACCTAAAGGCCGTCTGAAAGCAAAAACACGATTATCGTGTAAATTTGTTTTCAGACGGTTTTTCTATATACTTAATATCTGAAGCTTATCAGCTGACACCTTCAAACTTAAAAACACATCCACTCCCGCTACCGAATATGAATTTTTTAAAAGACATCACCTGGACCGAAATTTTCATCTTCGCCCACACCTGCGCCGCACTCGTCTGTATGCTGCGCGTGTTGTACAAACAAAAAAACATCGGCTCAACCTTTGCCTGGCTGATTATCCTATTCCTTTTCCCCGTATTCGGAACCATCGCCTACATCCTTATCGGCGAGCCTCGTCTCGGCACCGCCCGCGCCAAACGTACCGGCGAAATGAACCGCTTCTACCGCAACTTTGCCGCCACCCATCTAGCCGATATCTATCTCGACATTGCCGACCAAGTCAAATCACGTTACCACGGCATCAGTAAAGTTGCCGAAAAAGGAACGGGGCTGGGTGCCACCAAAGGCAACGCCATGAGTCTGCTCTCCACCACCGATGCCATCATCGACAGCATGCTCGCAGACATACGCGCCGCAACCCACTCCTGCCTGCTGGCTTTTTACATTATCGAGCCAAAAGGCCGCATCGAAGAAATTTTAAATGAAATTCTTGCCGCCGCAGATCGAGGCGTTGACTGCGCCATTCTGGCCGATGCCGTCGGCAGCAGGAGTTTTTTTGAAAGCGATTGGGTAGAGATACTGCGCCAAGCAGGCGTTGAAGTACATACCTCATTACCTGTCGGTATTTGGCGTACATTATTCACGCGCACCGACCTGCGCAACCACCGCAAAATCCTCGTTATCGACAGCAAAATCGGTTACACCGGCAGCTTCAACCTCGTCGACCCGCGCTATTTCAAACAAAACTCCGGGGTCGGAGAATGGGTCGATGTCATGATGCGCTGTACAGGGCCTATGGTTTTGGAACTGTCTGCCGTCTTCTTCGCCGACCTCGCCGTCGAAACCGATGAAAACCTCCAAAACGTACAAACATACCTCAATCAAGCCCAAAGCCTGCTGCCCCAAATCCTTCCTGAAAAAATGCAGCAAGGCGATATTGTTGCCCAAATCATTCCATCCGCTCCCGAGCAAGGCAGCTTTGTCATCTACGAAACCATCATCAGCGCCATCTATGCCGCCACCAAACAAATCACGATTACCACTCCCTACTTTGTCCCCGACGAGCCGCTTCTCATGGCATTAACCGTTGCCGCCAAACGCGGCGTCAAAGTGACCCTGATACTGCCAGCCAAAGTCGATTCACTGATGGTACGCTACGCCTCACGCGCCTACTACCCTATGTTGCTGGAAGCCGGGGTCAAAATTGCCATGTTTGAAGGTGGGCTCTTACATGCCAAAACCATGACCATTGACGAAGACTACTCCCTCTTCGGCACGGTCAACATGGACATGCGCAGCTTCTTCCTCAACCTCGAAATCAGCCTCGCCATCTACGATCGCGATACCACCAAACAAATCTGCCACCTACAGCGCAGCTACCTTAAAAGCAGCAGCTACATTGCCATCAAATCATGGCAACAACGCTCCAAACTCCGCGGCCTTGTGGAAAATGCCGTCCGTCTAATGAGCCCTTTGTTGTAAAACATAAATATTTAGGCCGTCTGAAAAATATTTTTCAGACGGCCTTTTAAATAAAACACTGATAGATAAAATTCTTTATTGACGGATATTCAAGCTATCCTTTCTCTCCCTCTCGGAAAAAGTAAGACTCAACCCATTTCCCAACCAAAGAATCTTTACCAAATTTAACTAAAATATAAACTAATTGATTTTTATAAAAATCCTATTAATTTGAGACTGGAATAAAACAGAATATATTTATTAATATCCATTAAGAATTTGATAATCATTATTATAACAATTAGAATAAGCAGTCAATTTTTTACTTAGGAAAAATCATGAATAAGGTCTACTCTCCTGTATTCCGCCTTAGTATCATTACACTCGCATTATCAACAAGCTTCGCTCATGCCGAAAATTTGCAACCCGCAGAAACTGCCGAGCTGAATGAAATTAAGGTCACCGGTACTGCCGTACCGACTCGTGTAACCCGCAACCAGCTCGACCGCGAAACTTCGACCGATTTGAAACAAGTCATGAAAGATCAAATCGGTATGGATGTCGGCGGCGGCAACGGCGTAGCGCAGTTTTACAGCATCCGCGGCGTTGGTGAAGACAAAATTAACCTAGAAGTCGACAACACCAGCCAATCCACAAAAATCTTCCACCACCAAAGCCGCTTCCAGCTTGATCCTGCTTTGGTGAAAAGCATCAACGTCGAAAAAGGCACGGGTGCGGCGAGCGCGGGTTTGGGTGCGGTCGGCGGTACCATCCGCGTAACAACGGTTGACGCAAAAGACCTGCTGACCGACGGCAAACCTTTCGGTTTCAAACTGGGCGCAGGCTTGAGCAGCAATAAAGGCTCAACCGGCAGCGCAGCGGTTTACGGCTATCAAAACGGCTTCGATGCCCTGTTTGCAGGCAACTTCCTCAACAACCGTGACTACAAAGATGGCAACGGCAATGTCAACCTCGGCAGTCGTCTGAAACAGCACAGCTACCTCGCCAAACTCGGCTACGATTTCAACGACGACCACGGCATCCGCCTAACCTACCGTCAGGAATACCAAAAAGGCAACCGCACCGACAAAGCCGAGTTCCAAAACGTTGACAGCTACATCGGCGTGGACGGCACTTATCAAAAAGAACAAACCTACAATCTGGAATACCGCGGCCGCAATGTCGGCTTCATCGACAAAATCGATGCCAACGTCTTCCAAATCAATACCGACGACACCAAACCGCCCAAAGGCGCCCCTTCTCCAAAAGCCCAAGCTTCCGGCACTGCGCAAGGCGGCGTTCCTATCGGCAAACTTGAGTTAAGCAAAATCAAAGCGACCGGCGCTAACCTGAACCTCGCCAGCTCTTTCGGCGACGGACACATGGTGAAATACGGCGTCAACTACCGCCACGAAACCTCAGAGCCTTCCGACAAAGGCGCGTGGCTGAAGATTCTCGGCCTGTATGACCGCGACAAAGAGAAAAAAGCCGAATACGGCGTGTACGCGGAAGGCATTTGGAACCTGCACCCCGTTACCCTGACCACCGGCCTGCGTTACGACCATTTCAAATACAACGCCGCCAGCAAACAAAGCGCGTCGCACGGCCAGCTCAACCCCAGCATCAGCGCGATTTGGGACATCAACGACAACTTCTCCCTCTTGGCAAACCTCAATCAGGCAAGCCGTGCGCCCCGCCTGAACGAAGCCCTGTTGGCTAACGAACGCGCAGGTGCCGCCGCCGATTTGGACAGCAACCTCAAAGCCGAAACCGCCCGCCGCGCCGAATTGGGCTTCAAATGGCGCAACGACAACTTCAACGTCAGCGGCAGCGTGTTCCACCAACGCATCAAAGACCTCATCGTCTATCGTTGGGCAAAAATCAACAACAACACCGCCTCCATCACCGAACGCGGCAAGATTTATAACGGCGGCACGCTCAAAACCTACGGCTACGAACTTGACGCATCCTACCGCTGGGGTGGTCTGACCGCGCGCGCCGGCGTGTCCTACGTCAAACCCCGTCTGAATGGCGAAATGTACTACGGCGAAAGCCCGATTCAAGCAGAAGACCACGAAAGCTCGTTCACCTTCTGGAACACCGGCCGCCAATGGCTGACCGGTCTGTCTTATCAGTTTGAAAACCCCAAACTCGAAATCGGCTGGCGCGGCCGCTACGCCCAAAGCGTGAAATACACCGACGTCGCCCGAGGACAAGGCACGATACACGGCAAGAAAGCCGGTTACGGCGTACACGACATCTACGCCAACTGGCAGCCGCTGAAAAAAGACAACCTGAACGTCAACTTCGCCGTCAACAATATCGGTAACAAGCAATACCGTTCACACAGCCAACGCTTCCCTGACGGCAACGGACGCGTGCCCTTCTACGAACGCGGCCGCGAGTTTGCCTTGGGCGTGAACTATCGTTTCTGATAATACGAACGACGTTATAAAGAAACCAAAAGGCCGTCTGAAATTCAATTTTCAGACGGCCTTTTATAATTCGTAGACAATTTGATTTTAAAGTATCTCCTCTCCCTTGCTAGTTACACAACGGATTATCCAGTCTTCAAATCTTCTCCATTGGGCTTCTTTTCCAAATCGGTCATGATTTGATTCCTTCTGAAAACTGACTACCAATTCTTCCAATATAAATAAAATATTATATAGATCATCTCCAGTGCCGTCTGAAAATATCAGGCTGTATTTTTACATTTAACCATACCGTTGGAGATTGATTCTATTTGTGCGTTTAAAAAATACAATGCAAATATTCATTACACTTTTACTGTAAACCATTTGACAAAGTCATCTTTAAAGCTATAATATTTCTCATATATGATTTTTATTATATGTGTTTATTTATAGACAATCCATTCTTAAACAAGGAGCAATAAAATGAAACGAAACTTGGGTACTTTGGATCGCGTAATCCGTATTGTTATCGGTGTAGCACTAATCGCTGCAGCCGCTACCGGACAAATTGGCTGGTGGGGTTGGCTGGGCATCATCCCCCTGGGTACAGCACTGATTGGCAACTGCGCGCTGTACAGTTTATTGGGCATCAACACCTGCCGCATCAACAAAAAATAACGAAGGCAAAACATGAGTACGGTCGGACAACTCCCGCGAATTACGCCTTCCGAAGCAATGGCAAAAATCCGTGAGGGCGCGTTGGCAGTCGATATCCGAAGCCAAGCCGAATATCGGGGCGGACATATTGGCGGTGCATTATCCCTTCCGCCTGAACAGCAGCGAGACAAACTGCCCGATGATACGGCCCCATGCCTAATTTTTTATTGCCTGAGCGGTAAACGTACAACACGGTCAGAAACAATATTGTCAGCACTTAGCCAAGGTCGCGAATGCTATATTCTAGAAGGCGGCTTACTGGCATGGAAATCAGTAGGACTTCCTATTGTTGCCGACCAGTCGGCACCGGACATCATGCGGCAGGTGCAAACCATAGCGGGCAGTTTGATTCTGTTGGGCGTGCTGGCAGGTTGGCTGGTATCGCCTTGGTTTTATCTGATAGACGTGATGGTCGGCGCAGGCCTGTTAACGGCCGGACTAACCGGATTCTGCGGCATGGCACGCCTGCTGGCCAAAATGCCATGGAACCATTAAGCAAAGGCCGTCTGAAAGTTGCTGCTGAGGCCATTATGACTGATAATTCGACCTCCTCATTTGCCGACAAGCGTGAAAAATGACCACTGCCGACAATCAACCGCCCTACGAAGAAGCCAGCGCTTTTCTCAAACTTCTGGCAAATCCCAACCGCCTCGCCGTATTGTGCAAACTACATGAAAGGCCGCACAATGTAACCGAATTGGCTGAATCATCCGGACTGCCGCAAGCGGCAATGTCCAGCCAATTAGCCCTGTTGCGCGAAGCCGGTTTGGTATCATTTGAAGTAAACCATCGGGAACGGCAATATTACATTGCCGACCCGAGGGTAACCGAGATGATACAGTTGCTGTATTCCTTTTTCTGTGCAGAAAAATCTTGAAATGTTGCCGAAATAAAATAGTCAAAAAATCTATCCATTTATAATTTTAAAGGCCGTCTGAAAATTTTCAGACGGCCTTTTCCTAACCTCTCTACTTAACCATCACCCTATCTTTCAAAGTCTTCAATACATTCTTCACCGTATTAATCCGCACTTCGATATTTTCCATCTCTGCGGTAAATCGCAGCTTATCGGCTCCGGCAAGGCGGTATTTTTTGTCATTCTGAATCAATAGGATGATTTCAGTTGGATCGACATTGTTGTTTTTGCCAAAGGTTACCGTTACCGCTTCGCTGGTTGCATCAATAGCATCTATACCCAATTCTTTTGCCGTAAGCCGTAAGTGGTGGCTTTCGATGAGGGTTTTGACGGGTTGTTCGGGCAGGCCGAAGCGGTCGACCAGTTCTTCGTGTATGGCGTTGATTTGCTGTACGGTTTCGCAGACGGCGAGGCGTTTGTAGAGGACGAGGCGCTCGTGAATGTCGGGGCAGTAGTCTTCAGGCAGTAATGCCGGGCTGTGCAGTTTGATTTCGGTGGTGATGCCCAGCGGTGCGTCGAGGTCGGGCTGGCGGCCTTTTTTGAGGTCGCGCACAGCTTGTTTGAGCATTTCGGTGTAGAGCGTGAAGCCGACCTGTATCATTTCGCCGGATTGTCCTTCGCCAAGGATTTCGCCTGCGCCACGGATTTCCAAATCCTGCATGGCTAGGGTGAAACCTGCACCGAGTTCGTCTGCCGCCGCGATGGCGTCGAGGCGTTTTTCTGCGTCTTTGGTGATGTATTCGGGCGTGAGCAGGTAGGCGTAGGCTTGGTGGTGGCTGCGGCCGACACGCCCGCGAAGCTGGTGCAGTTGCGCCAGTCCGAATTTGTCGGCGCGGTTGATGATGATGGTATTGGCGTTGGGGATGTCGATGCCGGTTTCAATGATGGTGGAACAGAGCAACACGTTGAATCTTTGCTGCAAAAAGTCGCGCATCACTTGCTCCAACTCGCGCTCGCGCAGTTGCCCGTGCGCCACGCCGATGCGGGCTTCGGGCAGCAGGGTTTCCAGCCGCTCGCGCATGTTTTCGATGGTATCCACTTCATTGTGCAGGAAAAACACTTGTCCACCGCGTTTGAGTTCGCGCAATACGGCTTCGCGCACGCTGCCTTCGCTGAAGGGTTTGACAAAGGTTTTGACGGCGAGGCGGCGGCTCGGTGCAGTGGTAATCAGTGAAAAGTCACGCAGGCCTTCGAGCGCCATGCTGAGGGTGCGCGGAATCGGCGTGGCAGTCATGGTAAGGATGTCGACATTGGCGCGCAGGCGTTTGAGCTGCTCTTTTTGGCGCACGCCGAAGCGGTGTTCTTCATCGATAATCACTAAGCCTAAGTTTTTGAATTTTATATCGTCCTGCACCAGTTTGTGCGTACCGATAACGATATCGACCGTGCCGTCCGCCATACCTTCCAGCGCGGCTTTGGTGGCTTTGCTGTTGTTGAAACGCGAAAGGCTGGCGACTTTCACGGGGAAATCGGCGAAGCGGTCGGCGAAATTTTGTGCGTGCTGCTCGACCAAAAGCGTGGTCGGGGCGAGTACAGCGACCTGTTTGCCGCCCATCACCGCCACAAACGCGGCGCGCAGGGCGACTTCGGTTTTGCCGAAGCCGACATCGCCGCACACAAGACGGTCCATCGGTTTCGCCTGCGTCAAGTCTTTAATCACGGCGGCTATGGCGGCGGCCTGGTCTTCGGTTTCTTCGTAGCCGAAGCCGTCGGCAAACGCCTGATAGTCCAACTCGTTGATTTCAAACTTGTGTCCTGATTGGGCGGCGCGTTGGGCGTAGAGGTTGAGCAACTCGGCGGCGGTGTCGCGCGCTTTTTCGGCGGCTTTACGCTTCGCCTTGTTCCACGCGCCGCTGCCGAGCTTGTGCAGAGCGACGTTTTCATACGCCTGACCGGAGTAGCGGCTGATTAAATGAAGCTGCGAAACAGGCACATAAAGCTGCGCTTCGCCTGCGTATTCAAGCAACATCATTTCGTTGGTTTCATCGCCCAAGTCCATTGTGACCAAGCCCATATATCGGCCGATGCCGTGTTCCTCGTGCACGACGGGGTCGCCGATGTTGATTTCGGCAAGGTCGCGCAACAGGCCGTCTGAAACGGCGGCGTGTTTCTTGCGATGATGTTTGCGCGAACGGGCAACGTATTGATAAAGATCGGATTCGGTAATGACCGCGATGTTTTGATCTTCTAATTTAAACCCGTAAGCCAACGGCGCAACCGTAATCATCAGCGGCTCGTGCGCCAATAAAAAGCCCTGCCAGTCGGACACGCTTTTGGCTTTCAAACCGTTTTGCTGCAAGAAACCGAGCATGGTTTCGCGTCGCCCCAAACTTTCGGCACACAGCAAAATCCGTCCTTCAAAGGTCGTCTGAAAATCCTTCAATGCCTGCAAAGGCTCGTCGGATTGGCGGTTCACGGCAAGATCGGGCAAGGTGTGTTCTTTTCCGGAAACATCGGGCAGCACTTGTCCGTAGTTTTTCAGACGGCCTGCGAACACATCGGCAGAGAGATACAAATGCTGTGGAAGCAAAGGCGGATAGGTTTCATCGCCCTGCGCCATGGCGTAACGCGATTTGACGTCGCTCCAAAAGCGGTTTGCCTCGGCGTGAACGTCGCCCAAAGAGACAAACAGCGCATCCTCGCCGATATAGTCAAACAGCGTTTCCAGCTCGTTTTCAAAAAACAGCGGCAGATAATATTCCACGCCCGCGCCGAAATGGCCGTTGCTGACGGCTTTGTACACAGCGGCATCGTTCGGATTGCCATCGACTTCCTCGCGGAAGCGGCTGCGGAAAATCTTTTGCGCCTCGCTGTCGGTGGGAAATTCGTGCGCCGGCAGCAGTCGGATTTCGGAAACGGGGGAGATGGTGCGCTGCGTGTCGGTGTCAAAGGTTTTGATGCTGTCGATTTCATCGTCGAACAAATCGATGCGGTAAGGCATTTCGCTGCCCATCGGAAACAAATCGACAATCCCGCCGCGCACGGCAAACTCGCCCGCAGCGACAACATGGGAAACATGGTTGTAGCCCGCATCCACCAAATCGGTTTTCAGACGGCCTATATCCAAAGTCTGCCCCGTTTTCAGCCAAAACGTGCGCCCCGCCAAAAACGGCACGGGCGGCAGTTTCTGCATTGCCGTGGCAACCGGCACGAACAACACGTCCGCCGCGCCGCTCTTAATCCGCCACAATGCCGACAAGCGCTCCGACACCAAATCCTGATGCGGAGAAAAACGCTCGTAAGGCAGCGTTTCCCAGTCCGGCAGGAACACCGCCGTATCGTGCGGACGGAAAAACAGCCAGGCCGTCTGAAGGCGTAGCGCCTGTTCCGCATCCTGGGTCAAGACAACCTTGAGCTGTTTATGCGGCAGATAACGCGCCAAAGCCAAGGGCAGCGAGCCTTGCGAAAGATTGAGCCAACGGGATTTTTCACGGGGTTTAGGAATCGGATAGGTCATGACAAAACAGTGTGCAATAAGTCAATACAAGCACCGCAGGCCGTCTGAAAAATTTTCAGACGGCCTTTAGCAATCAAATAGATTTTCAATTTTACTGGATACAGGTTTAAAAGAATACAAGGCCTTACATTCAAACCGCCACACCGGCCAATTTTCCAATAAACCCGGTTATCGCCAAAGCCGCCACGCCCCACAGGCACACGCGTATAACCGCAGGAACAACAGGTGCGCCGCCCAGTTTGGCGGAAACATAGCCCAGTAATGCCAGTCCGCACAAAGTGGAGACGGCCAATGCAGGGACAATGGCACCAGAAGCTGTCAATGCAACCAGTAAAGGCAAAATTGCGCCGGCACAAAATGAAGCGGCAGAAGCCAGCGCGGCCTGCATGGGACGGGCTGCCGAGGTTTCGGTGATGCCGATTTCGTCGCGCGCGTGGGCGGCAAGTGCATCGTGTTCCATCAAGGCTTGAGCGACTTCGGCAGCAAGCGCGCCGGACAAACCGCGGCGGCGGTAAATTTCAGTCAGCTCCTCCAACTCTGCATCAGGATTGTTTGCCAATTCGTAGCATTCTTTGTGCAAATCGGCTTTTTCCGTATCCGATTGGCTGGATACGGAAACGTACTCCCCCGCCGCCATCGATACTGCGCCCCCGATCAGCGCCGAAACACCGGTCAACAGCAGGGTTTGGAAATCGGGCGCGGCGGCGGCTACGCCTGTCAATAGCGAGGCAGTGGAAATCAACCCGTCATTGGCCCCCAATACGCTTGCCCGAAGCCAGTTGTTACGGTCGCTGAAATGGCGTTCGCTGTGGTGTGAATACATATATGCTCCAATAAATTGGCAGTGTCCAGATGATGATAACATTGTATTGTTTTTTGAAATCCATGTCAGTTCAACCCTAAAACCCAAACATTCACAAATCTTACGGCCATCATTCCAAACCATAAAAACCAACACTCCTCTTTGGATTTTTTCAGACGGCCTTAACGCTTTTACAAGCAAATTTATTGTTCCAAGTCATGGCATTATCACAAGGCAGTTTTGTGCTGCTTGGTTTATTCGTTTAAAGATGCTATCTTTATAAATCTTTCCACTCCTCAATCCATTGAAAGGATGTATCATGGCCGAAGAAAACAAAATCAAAGTAAACGATTTGCCTGAAGATAAAAAAGAGCAAACCGAAGAAACCGAGCTGCCCGTTATCAACAACGAAGAAAAACGCGGCGGTCACAGCGAAGGCGGTTGCTGCGGCGCATGCGGCGGCTAATCTTCCCGATAAAGCCTCAAGGCCGTCTGAAAAGTCTTACTTTTCAGACGGCCTTTTCCTTTCTAAACACTTACAGGTAAATCAATGAAAGGATGCGGGAGAAGAATTTAAACCCAACCGCGTTTGTGCTACATTCACATCTTTACAAACCACAACAATCTGCCCCCGCAGACACACAAGGAAGAAAAAAATGTTTTGGTATATCGTCAGCTTTTTCGCCATTATCGTTTCCCTACTCGCCCTCTGGGTCAACGCCAGCGCGTTCGGTATGCAGGACGACGGCACGCCGCAATCCGAATATGAAAAAATGTTGGGACTGGGTGCGAAATTGAAAGATAAAGAGACAGCCGCGAAAGAGCGCGAAGCGGCACGTTTTCACCCTGACGATTAAGCCTTACCGACTGGACAATCTTGCCGAACTGGGCTAATGTTCCAAACGCATAACGCACACCAACACAACTATACGAGAAGGTAAGAGAAATGACTGTACGAATCGAACACGATTTATTGGGCGACCGCGAAATCCCCGCTGATGTTTATTGGGGTGTCCACACGCTGCGCGCCATTGAAAACTTTAAAATTTCCACGCAAAAAATTTCCGACGTACCGCAATTTGTCCGCAGCATGGTGATGGTTAAAAAAGCCACCGCGCAAGCCAACGGCGCATTGGGTGCCATCAAGCCGGAAATTGCGGCCGCCATTGAAAAAGCCTGCGACGAAGTATTGGTCAAAGGCCACTGCCTCGACCAATTCCCGTCCGATGTTTATCAAGGCGGCGCCGGTACTTCGGTCAACATGAACACCAACGAAGTCATTGCCAACCTTGCGCTGGAAGTGTTGGGATACGAAAAAGGCCGCTACGACATCGTCAATCCGATGGACCATGTCAATGCCAGCCAATCCACCAACGACGCCTATCCTACCGGCTTCCGCCTTGCCGTGTATTACAGCATCGGCGAATTGCTCGACAAACTGGCCATCCTGAAAAACGCCTTTGCCGCCAAAGCCGAAGAGTTTAAAGACGTTTTGAAAATGGGCCGCACCCAGCTTCAAGACGCCGTACCGATGACGGCCGGACAAGAATTCCAATCTTTCCAAGTGTTGCTGGAAGAAGAAATCCTCAACCTCGACCGCACCCGATCCCTGCTGCTTGAAGTCAATCTCGGCGCCACCGCCATCGGTACAGGCGTGAATACGCCTAAAGGCTATGCGGCTTTGGTTGTTGAGAAACTTTCCGAAGTCAGCGGCCTGCCTTGCAAACTGACTGAAAACCTGATCGAAGCAACCTCCGACTGCGGCGCATATGTGATGGTACACGGCGCATTGAAACGCACAGCCGTCAAACTGTCCAAAATCTGTAACGACTTGCGCCTGCTCTCTTCCGGCCCGCGCGCCGGTTTGAAAGAAATCAACCTGCCTGAATTGCAGGCCGGTTCTTCCATCATGCCGGCCAAAGTCAATCCGGTAATTCCTGAAGTCGTCAACCAAGTGTGCTTCAAAGTCATCGGCAACGACACCACCATCACTTTCGCAGCCGAAGCAGGTCAATTGCAGCTGAACGTCATGGAGCCGGTCATCGCCCAATGTATGTTTGAAACCATTTCCCTCTTGGGCAACGCCGCGGTCAACCTGTCCGAAAAATGCGTCAAAGGCATTACGGTCAACCGCGAAATCTGCGAACGCTACGTTTTCAACTCCATCGGTTTGGTCACTTATCTGAATCCGTATATCGGCCACCACAACGGCGATTTGGTCGGCAAGATCTGCGCCCAAACCGGCAAAGGCGTGCGCGAAGTCGTACTGGAGCGCGGCCTGTTGAGCGAAGAAGAGCTCAACCGCATCCTCTCACCAGAAAACCTGATGAATCCGCATCTGTAATCAGGATTTGAAATCAAAGGCCGTCTGAAACTTCACTTTTAAAATTTCAGACGGCCTTTTCATATTCATATTGATACTTAATCGATTTTTTCTGCGAAATTCAAAATTAAAAGATAGCCTAACCGCAGGGTTTGATTTAACATGGTGCTGCCCTATCCTGTTTCCTTCTCCAATTCACGCAAACCGGATTCGGCAAAACGGTCAAAATAACATCTTCATTTATTAGGAAAAACCAATGAGTAAAATTACACGCGAACAAATGCTGCAAGTATTCGAAAATCGCTGCTCCACCCGTTATTACGATCCCGAAAAAAAAAATCAGCCAAGAAGATTTTGCAGCGATTTTAGAATTTGCCCGCCTTTCTCCCAGCTCCGTCGGCTCCGAGCCATGGAAATTTTTGGTTATCCAAAACAAAGCCTTGAGAGAAAAGCTCAAACCTTTCAGCTGGGGTATGCAATCGCAACTGGACGACTGCAGCCATCTGGTTATTATCCTTGCCAAGAAAAATGCCCGTTACGATACCCCGTTCTTCCGCAGTGTTGCCGAACGTAGAGGCCTGCAAGGCGAACAGCTGGAAAAAGCGTTGGCAAGATACAAAAGCTTCCAAGAAACCGACATTAAAATTGCCGATGACCAACGCGCACTCTTTGACTGGAGCGGCAAGCAAACCTATATCGCTTTGGCCAATATGCTCACAGGCGCAGCCGCCATCGGCATCGATTCCTGCCCAATCGAAGGCTTCAACTACGACAAAATGAACGAAGTATTGGCAGCAGAAGGCCTGTTTGATGCCAACGAATGGGGCGTATCCGTAGCGGCAACATTCGGCTATCGCGCCAAAGAAATTACCAAAAAAGCACGCAAACCGATTGAAGAAATGGTAACTTGGGTTGAATAAGCGGTTTGGATTTTCAGGGCGGCCCATGCCGCCCTTTTATTTTTTTCTAAAAGAGAAGCAAATTCCGTAACAACAAAGACTGCTAAAAATCCAAATAAAAAGGCCATCTCAAACCCTGTGTCAGAAATCCTAGATTTCATTTCACAACGTTTCAGACGGCCTTGTTTAATACGCTACTGCTTAGAACGATACTTTCAAACTGCCGTAGAAAGCACGGCCATGTTCGTTGTATGTTTGTGCGCCGGCAGTTGTGCGGTACAGTTTTTTATTGAACAGGTTGCTGACACCGCCACGAACGGCCACGCGTTTGTTCCAGTTGTAGCCGGCATTGATGCCCCAAATGCCGTAAGAGCCGACTTGCGTTTGGTTATGTTCGGAAGTCAAAGGAGTAACCCCTGCACGAGGATTACCGTCTCGTTCCAGTCTATTAATCGCTACGCCGCGCGGTTTAGTACGGCCATAGTGGGTAAAGGTCAGGTTGGCATCAAAATGTTCGTTTGGTGTCCAAGACAACGTGCTGTTGAGGGTATGCTTCGGTACCAGAGACAATGGATTACCTTGATAATCTTCAGATTTGTGCATATAAGTGAAATTGTTGCTCCACTTGAGTGTGTCATGCAACGGAATCACCAAGTTGCCTTCGATACCCGAAATAGTCGCTTTCGGCGTATTTTCCCATTGCAAAAGCCAGTTGCGGATATTGCTGGTGGCAATGATATTTTCACCAATCACGATTTTATTGCGGTACGCATTATGGAAATAAGTCGCGGATGCCTGCCAGCCGTTTTTATTGAACTCAAGGCCAATCTCTTTATTGATACTGGTTTCAGGTTTCAAATTGCCATTGCCCATGTAGTAACAGCGGACACTGTTCGGCGCATCAATCGGACAACCTTGACCGCGCGTGTACAGGATAAAGTCAGGATTGGTTTGATACAGATTTGGCGCTTTATACGCACGGGCAATCCCGCCTTTGACCAACCAGTTTTCGCCGATTTGATGCGAGAAGTTCAACGCCGGACTCCAGTTGCTGCCGCTGTCACTGTTGTGGTCGAAACGGATGGCCGAAATCAGATGGGTTTTGTCGGTCAACGAAATATTGTCTTCAACGTAAACTGCCCAGTTGCGTTGCGATGCCTTACCGCCGCGTACTGCTGAAATACCATCAAACACGTCAGTCTTACCTTGGTCTTTAAATCCCTGACTATTGGAAGCAGGATCATCCAGCTTACTGTCAGTAAATTCTGCGCCGACCGTCAATACATTATCAACACCGAGTTTAAACGGAATATTGGCTTCGCTGCTGAAACGCAGGTTTTTCAGACGGCTTTGAACAAAATCCAAGCCTGTATAGCTGCCTTCGGGACCGCCGGCCAAACCTTCAGGCAAGTGGCTGTTGACTGTACGCTCATAACTGATCACGTTTTTGGTATCGCCCCATTCCCATGCGCCGTCATGCGTTAAAGAATAAGCGGAACGATATAAACGGGCAGTTTCGGCTTTGCCGTCAGCTAAAGAATTAACTAAAGCGGAACGTGGATTGCTGTTTTGCGTATCGCCGTTGTAGATATTGCCCTGACGGCTGTAGCTGCTGTCTAAAATCAATGTTTGCGCAGGGCTGATTTTCCATTGCAGACGGCCTGCAATGTCTTTATTGCGTACGCCTTCGACACCGGCCGCGCTGTCGTTGCCGTGTCCGGCATTGATATCGGCTGCATCTGCATCCGTTTTATTCAGGTTGCCGTAAATGCGGAAGCCCAAAGTATCTTGAATAATCGGACCGCTCAAATTGAAGCCGATACGGCGAGTTGCGCCTTCTTTGCTGTCTTGCGGCTGATTGGCGTAAAGATTGACTTGGCCTTTTAATTCTTTAGACACTTTTTTGGTAACAATATTGACCACGCCGCCCATCGCGCCGGAGCCGTAACGTGTTGCCGCCGGACCGCGCAAAACGGTGATGGATTCAATTTCTTCAACCGGCACCCAGTTGCTGTCGCCGCGCGTATTGCGTTCACCGCGCATACTGATACGCTCGGATTGGCGCGAGTTTACAGGCTTGCCGTCAATCAGAATCAATGTGTTTTCAGGGCCCATACCGCGCAGGTCGATTTGGCGTTTGTTGCCGCGCTGACCCGTCGCTGTATTGCCGGTCAGGTTGACGCCCGGCATGGTGCGGACAAATTCGGAAATATCGTTGACGGCAGGACGCTTGTCGATGTCGTCTTTTGAAATACGCGACACGCCCAGCGACTGTTGCAGTTGCTTCTCGGCAGTAACGTAAACGGTATCGACTTCAGCCTGTTCGGCAGCTTTCTCTTCAGCAGCGTGAGAGAATGCGCTGATTAATGCCAAAGGCAAAATGGCGAGTGTGAATGTTTTCATTGCATCGTTTCTCTTTAACTTTGTTTGTTAAAATCAAAATAAAAATTATTCGGGATTTTAAATAAACTTAACAGAGTTTTCAATGCAATTAAGAGTGATTTACAATTATTCGTTAAATTAAGCCAATAAAAATAACCAAATGCCTAATAATTAAAAAGGCCGTCTGAACCGGCATGAAAGGGAATCTGAGATTCCTATCATACCGTTCAGACGGCCTTATTCAAATTTTAATTATTTGCCTGCTGCTTTTTGCAAAAGGGCATACAATTCGTCTTTGAGTTTGAGTTTGGCTTTTTTCAGCTCCTCGATTTCTTCGGAGCCGCTGGTTACCACGTTATTCACCAAACCGGTAATTTTATCGTCCAGCTCGTTGTGTTCCTCAAACAAACGGGCAAAGTGTGCATCCTCTTGTTTCAGTTTAGAAATCAGATCGCGATATTCTGGAAACATTTTGTTTTCCTCTCTTGTTAATTAAATAAAAAAGTACTGCTGCCAAAAACTAGGACGAATTAATCTTTAGCTTCATTATAACAAACACGGGCGTTTTATCCAGTCTTTTTTAAGCCGAAACTGCTTTATGTCAAAATTAATAATATCAACATTAGCCATCGTCCCAATGGAAAGAAACGGGTTTATAGACGGTTTGCCGACTTGGGCATACAATCGGGCTTATGCGTTTACACAATGGTCGAACCACCCTATTCCGTCATATCAACGGCATGGACGGACAATTTATCCTGCTTGAAAACCATCCTTCATGGATGCCGGTCAATGATGCCGACTTCAACCATGCCGCGCCCCTGCCCGACGGTTTGGCCGTGCACGAAGAATCATTTTATCCATTTGAAAAAATAGATGCCGCCGAATCGGCAGACAATATCAAAATCTTCAGCGAAGAAGCCCTACGGCTGGAGAAAGAGCGTTTAAATGCAGCGGCCATGGCCGAGCTGGCAAAAAATCTTCAAGCCGCCCAAGCCGAAGCCGATTTGGCCGCGCTTTTGGAAAAAATGGATTTTCATTTAAAACAAGACGATATTTTCAAATGAATCCTTCAGCTCCAGGCCGTCTGAAACCAAACACCCGACACAATTGTTGACAATGCAAGAAAAATAGTTCATCTTGAACCAATCCGCAGTACTCCATCCCTTATTTTCAGCCCAACACAAAGGAACCGAGAACATGTTTTCAAAAAGCGTTACCCTCGCACAATATGACCCCGATCTGGCAGCCGCCATCGCCCAAGAAGACCAACGCCAGCAAGACCATGTCGAGCTGATTGCTTCAGAAAACTACGTCAGCTGCGCCGTAATGGAAGCCCAAGGTTCGCAATTGACCAACAAATACGCCGAAGGCTATCCGGGCAAACGCTACTACGGCGGCTGCGAATACGTTGATATTGTCGAACAATTGGCGATTGACCGCGCTAAAGAGTTGTTTGGCGCAGAATATGTCAACGTCCAACCACACTCCGGCTCCCAAGCCAACCAAGCCGTATATGCTTCTGTTTTGAAACCGGGCGACACCATTTTGGGCATGTCTCTGGCACACGGCGGCCACCTGACCCACGGTGCCAGCGTCAATATTTCCGGCAAACTCTACAACGCCATTACTTATGGTTTGGATGAAAACGAAGTTCTCGACTATGCCGAAGTCGAACGCTTGGCGCTTGAACACAAACCCAAAATGATTGTGGCCGGCGCATCTGCCTACGCGCTGCAAATCGACTGGGCAAAATTCCGCGAAATCGCCGATAAAGTCGGTGCCTACCTCTTTGTCGATATGGCGCACTATGCCGGCCTGATTGCCGGCGGCGAATATCCCAACCCCGTGCCATTCTGCAACTTCGTCACCACCACCACCCACAAAACCCTGCGCGGCCCTCGCGGCGGTGTGATTCTGTGCCGTGACAATACCCACGAAAAAGCGTTGAATTCCGCCATCTTCCCAAGCCTGCAAGGCGGCCCGTTGATGCACGTTATCGCCGCCAAAGCTGTGGCGTTTAAAGAAGCGTTGCAACCTGAGTTCAAACAATACGCAAAACAAGTGAAAATCAATGCTGCAGCAATGGCGGAAGAGTTGGTTAAACGCGGTTTGCGCATCGTTTCGGGTCGTACCGAAAGCCACGTTTTCCTCGTTGACCTGCAACCGATGAAAATCACCGGCAAAGCCGCCGAAGCCGCTTTGGGCAAAGCACACATTACCGTCAACAAAAACGCCATCCCGAATGATCCGGAAAAACCGTTCGTTACCTCTGGCATCCGCATCGGCTCCGCTGCCATGACCACACGCGGCTTTAACGAAGCCGACGCGCGCGTATTGGCGAACTTGGTTGCCGACGTATTGGCCAACCCTGAAGACGAAGCCAACCTCGCCAAAGTCCGCGAACAAGTGACTGCTTTGTGCAATAAATATCCGGTTTACGGCGCATAAGCATTTCGCCTTGGATAAAATAACAGGCCGTCTGAAACTTCAGACGGCCTTTTTTATTGCAACTTTCTTTTAAATTTCAAAACTGTTTGTTTCGCTGACTTTGCGTATCATGCCTGCCGCGACAGTATGGTTGGTGGCTTCGTCAATCAAAATAAACGCGCCTTGAGCATGGTTGTCTTCGTATGCGGCAGCGGCAAGCGGCTGCTGGGTTTTGAAGCTGACGCTGCCGATGTCGTTGAGCTTGAGCGTTTCGGCGGATTCGACCCGGCTGAGGGTGTTGACGTCCCAAACGTAGGCAATTTCGCTGATTTTTACGGGCGTGGTTTGAGTCGTGTGTTTCAGCAAATATTTGCGGCGCAGATTGAGCGGAATATCGTCAAACCAGCAAAGCGCGGCTTGGAATTGTTGTTCGGGGACAATGGCGCTGTCGGCTGAAACAATGCTGTTGCCGCGCGAAATATCGATATCGGTATCCAAAACAACGGTCAACACTTCCCCTGCTTCGGCAGATTCGGTTTTACCGTTGGCATTGTAGATTTCGGCAACTTTGGCAACATGGCCGCTGGGCAGGATTTTGATTTCATCGCCCACTTTCAGACGGCCCGCTTCCAATCTGCCTTGATAGCCGCGGAAGTCGTCGCTGCTGCTGCCGTCTTGGCGCGCCACGCGTTGTACGGGAAAATGCGCGGCTTGGTCGGCGGCGTTTTGACGGTTGACGGGCAGGCTTTCAAGCAAAGGCAGAAGCGGCAAACCTTGATACCAAGGGGTTTGGCTGCTGGCATTGACGATGTTGTCGCCTTTTAAGGCGCTGATGGGCAGGAAGTGGATTTGGGCTTGGAGGCCGATTTGCTCCGCCAGTTTGCGGTAGGCTTCGGTAATGGCTTGATATTTGGCTTCGTCAAAGTCGAGCAGGTCGAGTTTGTTGACGGCGACGATGATGTTGGGACAGCCCAGAAGTTTCAGAATCGCGCTGTGGCGTTTGGTTTGGGGCAGGAGGACAGGCTCGCTGCCTGAAAAATCGACGCGTGTAGCATCGACTAAAATAATGGCGGCATCGGCAGTCGATGCGCCGGTAACCATATTACGCGTGTATTGTTCATGTCCCGGCGTATCGGCAATGATGAATTTGCGTTTGGGCGTGGCGAAATAACGGTAGGCGACGTCGATGGTGATGCCTTGTTCGCGCTCAGCGGCAAGGCCGTCTGTCAGGCTGGCAAAATCAGGCGTTTCGCCGTTTTCGGCGGCGCGGTTGAGTTTGTCGAGCTGGTCAGTCAGCAGGGTTTTGCTGTCGTAGAGCAGGCGGCCGATGAGTGTGGATTTGCCGTCATCGACGCTACCGGCGGTGATGAAGCGCAAAAGCGGGGCGGTGGTTGCGGTCATGGTTCTTTCCTATTTCTCGTGATTTCTCAAACTGGTCTCTACTTTAAACAGGCCGTCTGAAAATGGGAAAGAATGTTTGGTTGTTAAAAAAGATATTTTTGTTATATCGATTTTCGGCGCGTCGCCAACCAGCAAACAACCGAACCTGCGCACACCATCCCTGCCCCCTGCCAAAACTGTACAGACAACGGCGCACTGATGACAAACGAAGACACCAGCGCGGAAAACACAGGGATAAAATAAGATGCGCCCGCCAATACCGTCATGTTCCCGCGCGAAATACCGATGTTCCAAACCGCATAGCCCAAACCCATGCAAGACGCGGCGGCCAAGGCATAGCCGACGGACTCCGCATCAAAATTCAGACTGTGTGTCCCGCCGATAAAATATTCCGCCCACAAAAGCAGCGACACCAGCATAAAGAAAAAGCCCACGCTGCTTCCTTCTGCCTTCACGCGCGCCGTTAGCGTGCAATATGCCGCCCAAAAAAGTGCATCGGCCAATGCCATCAGATAACCGGCAGGATTGGTGCGGACATTGTGATAAATCCCCGAAAGCGACAATCCGCCGTCGCCGCCCAATACCGTGGCAATCCCGAAAAACGACAATACAAAGCCTATGCCTATCCACCATTTTGCCGGCTGCCCGTTGAAACAGACCGCGCCTAAAATAGTAAACGTCGGCCACAAATAATTGACCATACCGATCTCAACCGTCTGTCGGGCATTTTGAGCAAAACCGACCGACAACGACAAACACAGTTCGCAACCGACAAAAAAAATGCTCGCCCAAAGCAAATAGCCGCGGTTGTAATTACGCAAATGCGGCCTGCCGAAAATCAACCAAATCAACACAGTGGACAGGGTGTACATCATTGCTGCGCCGCCCACTGCCCCCATATGCAGGCTCAAAGAGCGTATCAGAGAAATGACAAAGCTCCACAAAGCAACGGCAAGCAGCCCGATGGCAGTGGCTTGTTTAGAGGAGATGTTTTGAGATAAGAAATGAATCATGGCGTATGTGCTGAAGATGGTTTTATTAGGTTTATCGTAGTTTGAATATATCGTTTCTACATTAATTATTTTAACGGTTTCAAGGCCGTCTGAAAATGATTGTTTCAGACGGCCTTCTATTTGCAATTAGTCCTAAACATGACTATAATCCGCATCCAATTAGTCAATATTGAGACCAATTTATGAATCAGCTCGATCAACTCGGTATGCGCATCAGTCATATAGACAGCGCATTTGACCAATGGATTAAACAGCAAAACACCAACTACAACACCTTCGCCGTTCTCTACACCTTGGCCACCGAAGGCAGCCGCACTCAAAAATACATAGGCGAAGAATGGAGCCTGCCCAAGCAAACCGTTTCCGGCACATGCAAAACGCTGGCGGAACAAGGCTTGCTGACATTTCACGAAAGCGAACAAGACAAACGCGAACGCTTATTGTCGCTGACCGAGCAAGGTAAAGAATCCGCTGCACCATTGGTGCAAAACATGCAGGAATTCAGCAAACGAATTTTTACCGCCTTCGGTGAAAAACGTGCAGCCCGACTGTTTACCGATTTGGACGCGTTGGCCGAATTAATGGCGCAAACCCTCAATACTAAATAAGGAGGGCAACCATGTGGAAAATGTTGAAACACATCGGTCAAACACACCGCCGCAAACTCATCTCAACCTTCTCTCTCGTCGGCTTGGATAATCTGCTCTTGCTGGTATATCCCGTGTTTGGAGGCTGGGCGATTAATGCCGTTATGGAAGGCAAAGTCTGGCAGGCAATGTCGTATGGTGTGGTGGTTTTATTAATGTGGATAATCGGTGCCGCCCGCAGGATAGCCGATACGCGCACATTTACCCAGATCTATACTGAGATAGCCGTCCCTGTCGTTTTGGAACAGCGCAAGCGAGAAGTACCGCATTCCGCCATTACTGCACGCGTCGCCCTATCGCGTGAGTTTGTCAGTTTCTTTGAAGAACACCTGCCCATCGCTGCTACTTCGCTGGTCTCCATCTTCGGTGCATGTATGATGTTGCTGATATTGGAATTTTGGGTGGGCGTATTGGCTGTCGCGATACTTGCCCTGTTTTTATGGTTGCTGCCGCGTTTTGCCGCCATCAGCGAAAACCTATATTTCCGTTTGAACAACCGGCTTGAACGCGACAACCACCTTATCCGCGACGGCAACGAGCATCAGCTCTACCGCCACTACGGCTGGGTTGCCAAACTACGCGTGCTGATTTCCAACCGCGAAGCCTTAGGCTATCTCAGTATCGGCATGGCGATGAGCGTATTGTTTGGCTTCGCCTTTATACACATGACGCTTAAAGGCTACGGCAGCGCCGGCCATATCTATTCCGTCAGCACTTATTTATGGATGTTTGCAATGAGCTTGGACGATGTACCGCGCTTGGTCGAACAATACTCCAATCTAAAAGACATCGGACAACGCGTTGAACTCTCGGAAGAAAACAATCTTTCCAAGGCCGTCTGAAACCTTAACACACTATCAGGACATATTATGAGTTGGTTTTATTTAATCTTAGCCGGAATACTGGAAATCGGCTGGCCCTTGGGGCTGAAATTGGCACAACAAGAAGGCTACCGTTGGCAGGGTATTGCTGCCGCCTTGGCCTGCATTGTCGGCAGCGGATTTTTTCTATTCCTCGCCCAAAAAAACATACCGATGGGGACTGCCTATGCCGTTTGGACAGGCATAGGCGCGGCAGGCGCATTTTTAGTAGGCGTAGCCTTTTTCAACGATGCCGCCAACTTCGGCCGCTGGCTCGGCGCATTCTTAATTATTTCAGGCGTAATCGTCATGAAACTTTCCAGCCATTAAAAAACCGCAAAGGCCGTCTGAAACCAAGACGGCCTTCTTATATTCCGAATATAACGAAATCATCTTAAATTAAAACCAAGCATTCTTTCCTTTTTTCAGACGGCCTGTTTAAAGTAGCGACTGTTCATTATTCAAACAATCGGCTATAGCCGTCCCAACAAAGGAAACAAAATGAGCCAAGCCAATCCACTGCCTGCCGAACTCTCCGCCCAACTCTCCGCCCTATCCCCCACCCAACTTGCCTGGCTCTCCGGCTATTGCTGGGCGCAAAGCCAAGGCGTATCCGGCGCAGCGGCCGAACCGACCATCCTGCAAGCAGCTGCCCCGACAGTCAGCCGCCGCGTGTTAGTCCTTTCCGCCTCCCAAACCGGCAACGCACGCAGCGTTGCCGAATCCTTACACGCCAAACTTCAAGCCGCCGGCGTAGAAGCCCGCCTCAGCAGCGCAGGCGATTTCAAAAGCAAAACCCTGCCCGACGAAGACATCGTCCTTTTGGTTACCTCCACCCAAGGCGAAGGCGAACCGCCCGAAGAAGCCCTGCCCCTATACAAATTCATCTACGGCAAAAAGAAACCCGACCTCAGCAAACTCACCTTTGCCGTCTTAGGCCTTGGCGACTCCTCCTATCCAAACTTCTGTCAAGCAGGCAAAGACTTTGATGCCAAATTTGCCGAACTGGGCGCAGGCCGTCTGAACAACTTGGGCATCTGCGACTTAGAGTTCCAAGCAAATGCCGACGCATGGGTAGCCGCCGTCGTACCCAAAGTAGCCGAATTGACCGTCCAAGCAGCAAGCCCAAGCACAACCACCGCAGCACACAGCCCAGCCACCCCAAGCAGCGGCACCGCATACACCAAAGAAAACCCCTACACAGCCACCCTCTCCGTGCGCCAAAAAATCACCTCACGCACCGCAGAAAAAGACGTCGAACACATCGAAATTGACCTCAGCGGCTCAGGTTTGCATTATCAGGTAGGCGACGCGCTCGGCGTATGGCCGCTGAATGCCGCCGACCTCGTTCAAGAAATCCTCGACCTCAACCAACTAACCGGCAGCGAAACCGTCCAGCTTTCAGACGGCCGCGAAACCGACATCCGCACCGCCCTGACCGAATCCGCAGACATCACCCAAAACACACCGGCATTCGTCCAACAATACGCCGAATTAACAAACAACGAAGAACTCAAAACCATAGCCGCAGATAAAGCCCAACTGGATGCCTACCTCGCCGCCACACCGCCCGTAGGCGTATTCGCAGCCTATCCGCACCCACTGGACGCACAAACCCTATACAGCCTCTTCCGCCCACAAACCCCGCGCCTCTATTCCATCGCCTCCGCACAAGACGAAGTCGGCGAAGAAGTCCACCTCACCATCGGCGTCGTCCGTTTCGACCACCACGACCACACCTACACCGGCGCAGCCTCCGGCTACTTGGGCGAACGCCTCGAAGAAGGCAGCGAAGTCCGTGTCTTTGTCGAACCCAACCCCAACTTCCGCCTGCCACAAAACGGCGACACCCCCATCATCATGATCGGCGCAGGCACAGGCGTCGCCCCCTTCCGCTCCTTCATGCAACAACGTGCCGCCAATGGCGACAGCGGCAAAAACTGGCTCTTCTTCGGCAACCAACGCCTGGCCGACGACTTCCTCTACCAACTCGAATGGAGCGAATGGCGCAAAGACGGCCTCCTCACCCGCGCCGACCTCGCATGGAGCCGCCAAGGCGAACACAAAGTCTATGTCCAACACAAAATCACCGAACGCGCCGCCGAAGTTTGGAACTGGCTGCAACAAGGCGCACACATCTACGTCTGCGGCGACGCCACACGCATGGCACGCGATGTCGAAAACGCCCTGATCGAAGTTATCGAAACCCAAGGCAAACTCAGCCGTGACGAAGCCGAAGACTACCTCAACGACCTGCGCGAAGACAAACGCTACCAACGCGACGTTTATTGATTGGACAAGCCAAAATAAAGGCCGTCTGAAAGCTGAATTTCAGACGGCCTTTTTAAGGAACTTGCTCGGATTGTTATCAATTTATCTTGTCTTGCATTATAATTATGCAAATTTGACTCACTTGAAAGAAAATAAATTGGAAGGATTACAACAACTTGTAGATTTATTGGTGGGTTTTGTCGATTGGATATTGAAATTACTGGCATTCTTGTTTTAAACTACGCTTTATTCTTTTATACATTAAAGACGTATTTTCATCATGCAAACCGCGCAATGCTCCGCTACTTTCTTCTATTGGTACCACACAAACGTGCGGTACTTTTTTGCGCTTGTCTGAAACAGACCAAATTGAAAATACGCAAATCAGAGCCGCCTCATTTGAGCGGCTTTTTTTATACCCACCATGGCCGCTTAAATCCACCCATTTTTAAGAAATAAGGAATACAGCCATGACCGCTTCAACTAAAATCCACAGCCAAACTCAAATGTTACACACCTGCCGCATGGTCGTTGACAGCAACAGCCACCACAGCATGCCCAACACGCTCACTTTGCCTGATACGCCCGACAACCTCATCAGCGAAGCCTTAATTCCGCAAGTACGCACCATCGCGACTTTGATTGCCGCAGAACGTCACGATTTCAATCAAAGCAGCCCGAATGTTTTTACTGATGAAGCGGATTTCTTCGCGGCGCGTATTTTAGTTTTGGGCGTACGCCGTTTCCATTTGGACATTACCCTGCTGCCCATGCTCAAAACCGCCAACAAACGCGCCGAAGCCTTTGCCAAACGCCATCACATGCCCTTCTCTCCCGCTGAAATGCAAATGTCCCTGCACACCCGCCGCCCTGCCAACCTGCTGATTATCGAAACCGAACACGAGATGCCTGCACTGGGCAATCTGGCCGCCAACAGCCGTGCATTTGCAGCGCAACTTTCCAATATTATTTTGTAAAACCACTTGAAAAACAGGGAAATGGTTTAATATTAGGCAAACACACTCCGCCGAAATCTCGGCAAAGACAAACTTCTCTCAGGAAAAACAATGAAAAAACTGATTGCCTTAGCCGCCCTTTCCACTTTCGCCCTTGCTGCCTGCAAAGACAATACCCAGGCACAGCTTGAGCAGCAACAAAAACAAATCGAAGCATTGCAACAACAGTTAGCACAACAAAACGGCCAACAAGAAGACAATACGGTTTACCAGCTCACGCCTGAAGCCGTGAAAGATACCATTCCTGCCGAGGCACAAGCCAACGGCAACAACGGCCAACCGGTAACCGGTACAGACGGCCAACAATACATCTACGACCAATCTACCGGCAGCTGGCTGCTGCAAAGCTTGGTGGGTACGGCAGCCGGTGCATTTATCGGCAACGCATTGGCCAATAAATTCACACAGGCGCGCAATCAAAACAGCCCGATTGCCCGTCAAGCCCGTGCCAACTATTATCAAAGCGCACGTCCAAACGGACGCACCAGCCAACAGCTGAATACACGCACCCTGCGTGCCCAGCAACAAAACGCCCAGCAGCAACAACGATACCGCGAAACTACGCGTCAGCCTTCCAACTACCGTCGCCCCAGCATGGGCCGAGGCTTTGGCCGCCGCCGCTGATTCGATTTATATCCTATCTTTCATATAAACATCCCTAATATAAAAGGCCGTCTGAAAACCAGTTATCCTGATTTTTCAGACGGCCTTTAGTCCTTCTCTATTTTCTTATTGCAGACTTGTGGGTCTGTTTATGTGCGTTATGCCCAGAAATCGCGAGGTGCGTCCAATACGGGTTTGACGATACCGGTGCGGACGGCAAAATCGCCGAAGCCTTCATCATCGAGTCGGTTTTGAGCCCAATCGGCCACCCAGCCTTCGACAATTTCAAGGATTTCAGGTTCGGTAATATTTTCTTTAAACAGGCGCGGGATGCGGGTGCCTTCGCGGTTGCCGCCTGCGTAAAGGTTGTAGCGGCCGACCGCTTTACCGACCAAACCGATTTCCGCCAGCATGGCGCGGCCGCAACCGTTGGGGCAACCGGTTACGCGCAAAACGATATATTCGTCTTCCAAGCCGTATTTGGCGAACATTTCATCGATTTTATCGGAGAATGTCGGTAGGAAGCGTTCGGCCTCAGCCATCGCCAGCGGGCAAGTCGGCAAGGCAACGCAAGCCATGGAGTTTTCACGCTGGATGGTAATCGATTTGCTGATAAGGCCATGATCTTTGGCGATTTTATCAATCGTGTCTTTCAATTCGGGCGGTACATTGGCAACCACCAGATTTTGGTTGGCCGTCAGACGGAAGTCGCCAGGATGGATTTGGGCAATTTCACGTACGCCGGTTTTCAAAGGTCTGCCGGGATAATCGAGCAGGCGGCCGTTTTCAATAAACAAAGTCAAATGCCAGTTGCCTTCATGTCCTTGTACCCAGCCGATATGGTCGCCGCGGTGGGTGAATTCGTAAGGGCGGATGGGTTCAAATTTAATGCCCATGCGCCTTTCGACTTCTTCTTTGAACACATCTACGCCGACGCGTTGCAGCGTATAGCGTGTACGCGCTGCTTTGCGGTCGCTGCGGTTACCCCAGTCGCGCTGGGTGCTGACGACGGCTTCTGCGGCGTTGAGGGTGTATTCCAGCGGAACGAAACCGAATTCATAGGAAATATTGGGATAAGTTTTGGTATTGCCGTGTTCGCTGGATAAACCGCCGCCGACCAATACATTGAAACCCACCAACTTGCCGTTTTCTGCAATCGCCACAAAACCTAAGTCGTTGGAATGAATGTCCACATCGTTATCAGGCGGAATCACAACGGCGGTTTTGAATTTGCGCGGCAAATAGGTTTTACCCAAAATCGGCTCTACGTCGTCGGCAATTTCTTTATTGCGCGGCTCGGTCGGCTCGGTCGTGAACACTTTTTCACCGTCCAGCCATACATCGGCATATGCCATGGTGCGCGGCAGGAGGTGCATACTGATGCGCGCCGCCCATTCATAGGCTTCTTGGTGCAAAGTGCTTTGTACAGGATTGCTGGTGCACAACACATTACGGTTGACATCGCTGGCTGTGGCAATGGAATCCAGACCCAGTTTGTGCAATGCCTGATGTGCCTGTTTTAAATCGGTTTTCAGAATGCCGTGGTATTGGAAGGTTTGGCGGTTGGTCAGGCGGATGGAGCCGTAAATCGTATTTTCACCGGCAAATTTATCGATACCCAGCCACTGTTTCGGCGTAATGATGCCGCCGGGCAAACGGCAACGCAACATCATGTTTTTTAAAGGCTCAAGCTTTTGTTCGGTACGCTCGGCACGGATATCGCGGTTGTCCTGTTCGTACATGCCGTGGAAGCGGATAAGTTGAAAGTTGTCGGCGGTAAAGCCGCCGGTAAAGTCGTCTTTCAACTCTTCTTTAATGGTGCCGTGCAGATAATCGCTGCGTTCTTTCAAGGCTTCGTTGCCGGAAAGCGGTGTATCAGGCAGCTTGGCGCGCGGGTCGGTCGTAGTAGCAGTCATTGAAGTACTCCTTATTTTTGGTATAGGCGTTACTTTAATGAGGCCGTCTGAAAATGGGAAAGAATGGTTTGTTTGTTTTAAAGACGATTTTGTTATATTGGTTGGAAACATAAAAAGGCCGTCTGAACTTTGCTTTCAGACGGCCTTGATATTGTACGGGACAAACTGATTAGGCTTGTTTGTTCCAACGTTCGATAGATTCTTTGATGACTTGTTTCGCTTCTTCCACATCGCCCCAAGATTCAACTTTAGTGGTACCTGCTTTTTTCAGGTCTTTGTAGTGGTTGAAGTGGAATTCGATTTGTTTGATCAGTTGTTGCGGCAAGTCGGCCAAAGTTTTGTAGGCGTTGCCATTGTTGCGGTCATCGGCCGGAACGCAGACGATTTTGTCGTCCACTTCGCCGTCGTCAACGAATTTCATCACGCCGATAACGCGTGCTTCCAGGAAAATACCGGTTGCCAAAGGCTGCTCGGTAACCAGCAATACGTCCAATTCGTCGCCGTCTTCGTCCAACGTTTGCGGAATAAAGCCGTAGTTGGTCGGTTTGGCGAAAATTGCCGGTTCAACGCGGTCGAGTTGGAAGGCGGCCAGTTTGCGGTTCCATTCGATTTTGTGGTTGCTGCCCGCAGGGATTTCGTTGACAACGTTGATGATGCCGCCGTCCACGTCGCCCGGGGTCAGGATTTTGTTGAAGTCTGCCATGATGGTTTCCTTTGAT